>NZ_JBLZWV010000034.1:0-153291 GCF_056098905.1 Pseudomonas sp. TSO6
CACAGGGACTGCGCAAGGCTCAGGCCTGTGGAACCCTGTGGGAGCTGGCTTGCCGGCGATGGGCCGCATAGCGGCCCCTTGTTCTCACGTCCTGCACACCTCATTCACCAAATTCGCCGGCCGCTCACCGGCCAGCGCGCTCAGCAGATTGTCGACCGCGCAACGCGCCATGGCCTGGCGGGTTTCCTCGGTCGCGGAGCCAATATGCGGTGTCGCTACCACGTTATCGAGCTGCAACAGCGGCGAGTCTACTGATAGCGGCTCCTGCACAAACACATCCAGCCCCGCGCCACGTATGCGCCTGGCCCGCAACGCTTCGATCAGCGCCTGCTCATCCACCACGCGCCCGCGTGAGATGTTCACCAGTATCCCCTCAGGCTTCATCAACGCCAGTTCCCGTGCGCCGATCAGGCCTTCGGTGCTGGCGCTCAGCGGCACGGTCAGGCACACGAAATCTGCCTGCTGCAACAACTCATCAAGGCTGCACTGACGTGCTGCATGGCGTGCCTCCACCTGCGGTTTTGGGCGTTGGCTGTGGTACAGCACGCGCATGCCAAAGCCAGCTGCCGCGCGCCGGGCCAAGGCTTCGCCGATGCGGCCCATGCCAACGATGCCCAAGGTCTTGCCATGCACGTCACAGCCAAAATGCGCCGGCCCCAGGTTGGCCTGCCAATGGCCGTCACGCACCCAGTTCGCCAGCTCCACCACCCGCCTGGCGGTAGCCAGAATCAAGGCAAAGCCGGTGTCGGCAGTGGTTTCGGTGAGCACGTCAGGTGTGTTGGTCAGCATCACGCCACGCCGGCTGAGTTCGCCAACATCGTAGTTGTCCACGCCCACCGAAACGCTGGACACCACTTCCAGCTGAGGCGCCAGGTCCAGCAGACTGGCATCCAGGCGCAGGCTGGCCCCCAGCAACCCGTGAGCCCCCGGCAACGCATCGCGCAGGCGGGCCAGGCCATCGGGCAGAGAGGTATCCACCCAGGTCACCTCAACGCGCTCTTGCAGGCGTGCCATCAAGTCGTCGGACAGGCGTTTGTACAGCACGATTCGCTTCTTCATTGCAGTTTTCCTATGGGTTCATGGCCAGCCGCGAGCTACCGCGCTTGGCCCGGCCAGACGTCTGGGATGTATTGAGTGCGGCGGTAAGTGCCACTGCGGTCAGCAGCGCGCCGCACATGAACAGGTAAGAGGCCCCTGGCCCGCCCGTAGCGCCATTCAGGTAGCCCACCAGCCACGAGCCGCCGAACGAGCCCAGCGCGCCCATGCTGTTGATCAGCGCCATGGCCCCGCCTGCGACGTTGGCCGGCAGGATCTCGGGCACGATCGCGAAGAACGGGCCATAGGGTGCGTACATGCAGGCGCCGGCAACCACCAGCAACGCGTACGACAGCCAGAAATGCTCGCTGCCCAACGCGTACGAGCCATAGAACGCCACGGCGGCAATCAACAGTGGCGGCCAGACGAAGCGCTTGCGCTTTTGCAGGCGGTCGGACGCCCAGGACACACCCACCATCGCCAGCACCGCCGCCAGGTACGGCACCGAGGCCAGCCAGCCGGCCTGCACGATATCCACATTCGCGGCCTGCTTGAGAATCGACGGCAGCCACAGCACGAAGCCATACACGCCAATGCTCCAGCAGAAGTACTGCAGCGCCAGGATGATCACCTGCGGCGAGCGGAACGCCTCGCGGTAGTTCTTCACGGGCTTGATACCCTGTTGCTCGGCAGCCAGTGCCTGCGCCAGGGCCGCCTTCTCCTGATCGCTCAGCCACTTCACCTGGGCCGGGCGATCATCCACCAGGCGCCACCAGAAGAACGCCCAGATCACGGCAGGCAGGCCTTCGATGATAAACATCCAGCGCCAGTCGTAATGCTTGATCAGGTACCCCGAAACCACCGACATCCACAGGATGGTCACCGGGTTGCCGAGCATCAGGAAGGTATTGGCGCGCGAGCGCTCGGCACGGGTGAACCAGTGGCACAGGTACACCAGCATGGCCGGCATGACGGCGGCCTCTACCACCCCGAGCAGAAAGCGGATACCGATCAGCATGTAGACGTTGCTGACCATGCCGGTGAGCGTGGCAAGGCCGCCCCACAGGATCAGGCAGACGAAGATCAGCTTCTTCACGCTGCGCTTTTCGGCGTAGATGGCGCCGGGCACCTGGAAGAAGAAGTAACCGAGAAAGAACAGCGCACCCAACAGCGAAGACAGCACGGGGGTGATGTGCAGGTCTTCGGCCATGCCGGAGGCGGCGGCGAAGCCGTAATTGGCGCGGTCCAGGTACGCCAGGCTGTAGGTGACGAACACAATCGGGATGATGTACCACCAGCGGCGAGGTGCCAGGCTTTGGCTTTGCATGGTTTGGTTCTCCTGAGCTTGTTTTTTTTGTTGCAACAGGTGATTCGGGGTTGGCTGGCTCACGCGCTCCTGCGCAGGTCGTAGGCCTCCAGCTCGTGGCGCAACGGCAGCCCTTCCATGTCGCCGCGCGACTGCACGGCGCGGCTGCCGCACCAGTTGCCACGCGCCACTGCTGCGGGCACAGCGCGGCCCTCCAGCAACGCGCTGAGCACGCCGACGGCAAAGGCATCACCCGCACCGACGGTGTCCACCACACGGCTGACCGGCACGGGTGCTACCTGCCCTTCGCCCTTGGCGCTGCGGAAATAGGCGCCGGCGTCGCCCAGCTTGATCACCACCAGTTCCACCCCTTGGTCGAGGTAGAACGCGGCGATGTCCGCCGGGGTATGCTGGCCGGTCAGCAACCGCCCCTCCTCCAGGCCCGGTAAAACCCAATCGGCCTTCGCCGCCAGGGCATTGATTTCGCGGACCATGCTGCCTTGATCCGGCCACAGCGAGGGGCGCAGGTTGGGGTCGAACGAGATGCTGCGCCCGGCTGCCCGGATGGCGTCCATCAGTGCGTGGGACAGCGCACAGCAGCTGTCGGACAGCGCCGGCGGGATGCCGGTGGCGTGCAGGTGGCGAGCCTGCAGGCAGGCTGGGCCAAGCAGCGCGGGCGACAGCCTGCTGGCTGCCGAACCGCGCCGGTAGTACTCCACTGCCGGGTCGCTACCATCATCGCAACGGGCCTTGAGCTGAAAACCAGTCGGGTAGCTGGCATCCACCTCGACACCGGAACAGTCCAGGCCTTCGTGGCGCAAGCTGTCGAGCACAAAACGGCCCAGCGAATCGTCACCAACACGGCTCAGCCAGCGCACCTTGAAACCCAGGCGAGCCAAGCCGATGGCCACGTTGCTGTCCGCGCCAGCGATGCGTTTGCCGAACTGGCCGACACTGGCCAGGTCGCCGGTCTGCTCGGCAACGAACATGGCCATGGTTTCGCCAAAGCACAGCACGTCATGCTCATGCATGGGCCACCTCCTCCCCCGCGCCCAGTGCAGCCAGGCTCCGCACCTGGGCTCGGGTCAGCGCCAGCAGGTCTTCGCCAACCAACGGGTACTCGACGGCGCGCACCACGCCGGGCGCGAACTCGGCCATCAGCGCTGCCCACGCCTGCAGGTCCGCCGCTTGGGGCGGTATGGCAACCAGGCGACCATCGGCCCGGTGCTGCACAGCCTTGCAATGCACATAGCGCACCCAACGGCCCAGTTGCCGTGCGGCTTGCCGCGCAGGCTCGCCTTGCCACTGCCAGTTGCCGATGTCGAAGGTCATGCCCAGGCGCAGCCCAAGCGTGTCGGCCCGCTTGAAGAACTGCAGCAGCGGTTCGATCCTGCCACCCTGTGCGGTCTGATCGTTCTCCACCAGCAACAGCGGCCCATGGGCAGGCAGCAGCGCCGCCAGTGCCATCACATCGCAGTGCTCATCGAAATGCCCCAGCGATACCTTCAGCGCCACCGCGCCAAGCGCCCGAGCGGTTTCCAGCTTCTGCACCAGTAGCGGGTCGGGCACGCCTTGCGCGGTCCACAATTCAAGGGGGGTCGAGTACAGGCATTCCAGGCGCAGTGCGGCTATGACCGCACCGAGTGCAGCCGCGTCCGGTGCACTGGCAAACAATTCTTCGCGCAATTCCACTCGGCTGACGCCAGCGGCTGCCAGCATGTCCAGGAACTGCTCCTGGCCACGTTGCCGCACAAATTCGGCGCCGTAGCTTGAGAGGCTGATGGAAACGGGGTTCGGGTGCATTGTTTTTATCCTTATGAAACCGGTTTCATTTTTAATCGGCAGTAGCAGGTGCAGGCCTGCCGTTGGTTACTGGGGTTGGGTTGAACCGCGGATGATGAGGTTGGCCTTGAAGTCGATGCGTCGGGCTGCCCCGCTGTCGCCGCGCAGGCGACCGAGCAGGCTTTCGAATGCCGCCACACCGATACGCTCGGTGGGTTGGGCCAATGCAGTGATGCCTTTGCCGACCAAGGGGTACCAGTCGAGGTCGTCGAGGGCGATCAGCCCGACGTCGGCAAACAGGTTGCACCCGGCCTCGTGCAGTACTCGGGTCACCGCCAAGGTGGCAATACCGTTGAAGGTGAAGATTGCTTGCGGGCCATGGCCACGGCTGGCAAGAAACGAAGCCAGTTGGCCCTGCAGCCCGGCGCTGATTTCCAGTACCTGCTGACGCATGCCGGGCCGACGGCTGACCGACGCGCCGAATGCCTGCACCCGCTCCAGCCGTGAGCTGGTGCCATCGAGGGGCTCGCTGACCGCCAGGATATCGCGGTAACCCTGGGCTTGCAGATGGTCGAGGGCCTGCTCGACGGCGTCGGCATTGTCCAGGCCGACCAGGTCGACATTCAGCTCGGGCAATTGGCGGTCGACCAGCACCATGGGGATGTCACGCTGCAGGTTGAGCAATTCGCCGGGGTGATGCCCCAGCGTGTTCACGATCAACCCTTCAACGTTGTAACTCTGCAGGGCCACCAGGTGGTGACGCTCCTGCTCGTCGTCGCGGTTGGTGTTGCACACCACCAGGCTGTAACCGTGCTGACGGCAGGCGGTTTCCACGCCATGCATCACGGCCACTGAATAGGGGTTGAGGATATCGGCCACCAGCATGCCGATCAGTCGCGTCTGGCCACGCTTGAGGCCGCGGGCCATCTGGTTGGGGCGGTAGCCGAGGCGTTCGATGACATCTGCCAGGCGCTTGGCCGTGGCTTCGGCCAGCAATTGGCGATCGCCACCGATGTAACGGGAGACGGTGGCTTTGGAAACGCCAGCGACACGCGCTACTTCGCTGATGGTGACCCGTTCGCGGGCATGGGCAGGCGCGTCGGTCATGGGCTGTCCTTATGATTATTGTGATAGCGATGAAACCGGTTTCAATACAGCAAAACTACGGCAGTTCGTCAACCTGCCGTTGGTCGGCAATGATGAAACAAAGATGATATTCAAGATTAGATAAGAAAATTAAATGATTGATGCAAAGACAATTTCAACCAAAAACAAATTGAAGCGGGTTCACCCGCGAATGCGTCGGTAGCTTCGACATCGCATTCGCGGGTAAACCCGGTCCCACAGTGGATCAGGGTGCAGCTGGATAGGTCAGCGAAGCGACTTCACATCACCGGCCGTAACGGCGCTGCCCTGGTTACCCCAACTGCTGCGAATGAAGTTCACCACCTCGGCTACCTCCTGATCGCTCAGGCGCCAACCGAACGCCGGCATGGTGAAGTTCGACGGCGCGGTGTGCGTCGCCGGCACCGTGCCCCCCGCCAGCACCACGTGGATCAGCGACGTGGCATCTGCAGTCTGTACCACCGGGTTGCCAGCTAAGGCCGGGAACACGCGGGTGTAGCCTTGGCCGTCGGTACGGTGGCAGGCCGCACAGTTGTCTATGTACACCGCCGCCCCGGGTTTGCTGTCATCACCCTTCCACAGCGCATCCGCCACCTGCTTGTCGTAGACGTGCGGCTGGTCATTCGGGTCGCTCGGTGGCAGGGTCTTCAGGTAACGGGCGATTGCGGTAAGGTCGGCGTCACTCATGTGCTGCATGCTGTGTTCGACCACATCGCTCATGCCGCCGAACACCGCGCTGCGATCGCTGCGCCCGGTCTTCAGAAACTGCACCAGCTGCGCTTCGCTCCAGCTGCCCAGGCCGTCCTTGTGATCGCCACGCAGGTTTTTCGCAATCCAGCCTTCCAGCGGTGCGCTGCCGGCCAGGAACTGCTCGCCATCTGCAGGGCTCAGCGCCTTTTCCTGCATGGTCAGCGCACGCGGTGTATGGCAGGCGCCACAATGCCCAAGGCCTTCGACCAGGTAAGCACCACGGTTCACCACCGGGTCGGCTGCCGCCGATGCCTGCCAGGGCTTGGGCTCTGGTGCGAACAGGCCGCGCCAGATTGCCAGCGGCCAACGCATGCTCAGCGGCCAGGGAATGTCAGTAGCCTTGTTCGCCTGCTCCACCGGCTCCACGCCTTTCATGAAGTAGGCGTACAGCGCCTGCATGTCCTGCTCGCTGACCCGTGCATAGGACGGGTATGGCATGGCGGGGTACAAGGTGCTGCCATCTTTGCCGATACCCTTGCGCACAGCCTGGTCGAAGTCTTCGAAACTGTACTGGCCAATGCCGCTGGCCGCCGGGGTGATGTTGGTGGAGTACACCGTGCCGATAGGGGTTTCCATTGGCAGGCCGCCGGCAAAGGGCTTGCCGCCCTTGGCGGTATGGCAGGCCACGCAGTCACCGGCGCGGGCCAGGTACTCGCCCTGGCGCACCTGTGCATCGTCATTCGCCAAGGCCTGTACGGCCGCGGTGGCACCCAGCAGCAGGGTTGCGATCAACATTGTCTTCATGCTCATCGCTCCTCAGGCCTGGACCAGCGGGCCGGGGTTTTTCAGATACTGCTCGCGAATGGCACGTGCAGACCAATAGGTCAGCGCGGCCACCAGCCCGGTCGGGTTGTAACCCAGGCCCTGCGGGAACGCCGAAGCCCCCGGCACGAACACGTTATGCACGTCCCAGCTTTGCAGGTAGCGGTTCAGGGCACTGGTCTTGGGGTCGGTACCCATGATCGCACCGCCGTTCAGGTGAGTGGTCTGGTAACTGGCGGTGTTGAAGTGGTCCTTGACCTGCTTGCCCAGCACGGCAATGGCCTTGGGGTTCATCGCCTGAGCGATCTTGCTCAGCTTGTCGACCATGAACTGGTTCATCTTGATGTCGTTTTCCTGCCAGTCGAAGGTCATGCGCAATAGCGGCTGGCCGTAGGCGTCGCGGTAGGTGGGGTCCAGGTCCAGGTAATTGGCACGGTAGGACTGGTGGGCGCCGTGGGCGTCCATCGACACCTGGTGGGTGTAGTAGTCGGCCGTGGCTTTCTTCCAGGCACTGCCCCAGGCCGGCGTACCCGGCGGGTTGGAGGTGCCGGCAATCGGCCGGCTGCCGGCCTGGTTCACCCACATCGGCGAGCCGCCGACAAAGCCGTGGGGGCCATGGTCGAAGTTGTCGGCATTGAAATCGTCGATGGCAATGCCGTTGCCACCCGCGCCGATGAAGTTGTTGGTGTAGGTGTTCTTGTCGAAGAACGCCTTGACCGTGCCCATGTTCTGATAGGCGAAGTTACGCCCGACCACACCTTCGTTCTTGACTGGGTCATAGGGCTTGCCGATGCCGGAAAGCAGCATCAGGCGCACGTTGTTGAACTGGAACGCCGCCAGGATCACCAGCTCCGCCGGCTGCTCCACCTCGCGCCCCTGCGCATCAATGTACGTCACGCCAGTGGCCTTGCGCTTGCTGTCGTCCAGGTTTACCCGCAGCACATGGGCATTGGGCCGCAACTCGAAGTTGGGCACCTGGCGCAGCGCCGGCAGAATATTCACGTTGGGCGAGGCCTTGGAGTACATGTAGCACACGTAGCCGCTGCAGAAACCACAGAAGTTGCACGGCCCCATCTGCGCCCCGTAGGGGTTGGTGTAAGGCCCGGAGGTGTTTGCCGATGGCAGGTTGTAGGGTTTGTAGCCCAGGCTGGTGGCGGCTTTTTCGAACAGCCTGGCCGACACCACGTTCTTCTGCGCGGGCAGCGGGAACGGGTTGGAGCGGTCCGGCGCGTACGGGTTGCCGCCCTTCCCTTCACCCACCACCTTGCCGTTGACGGTCCAGGCCTGGCCTGAGGTGCCGAAGACCTTTTCGGCAAAGTCGAAATACGGTTCCAGCTCTTCGTAACTGACGCCGAAGTCCTGGATGGTCATACCCTCAGGGATGAACTTGCGCCCGTAGCGCTCTTCGTAATGGCTGCGCAGACGCAACTCGACCGGGTCTACCCGGAAGTGCACGCCCGACCAGTGCAGGCCTGCGCCGCCAACGCCCTTGCCCGGCAGGAAGGCACCGAGCTGGCGATTGGGCAGTGCCACGTCATTCACGCTGTGGCGGACAGTGACAGTTTCTTTCGACACATCCACGAACAGCTTCTTGCGCACGCTGTAAGTCAGCTCATCGATCACTTGCGGGTAGCTGCCTTCCGGGTAGGTATCCTGCATCGGCCCCCGCTCCAGGGCTACCACATGCAGCCCGGCCTCGGTCAGTTCCTTGGCCATGATCGCGCCAGCCCAGCCGAAGCCGACGATAACCGCATCCACTTTGTTCAACACAGTCGCCATGCCTCAGGCCCTCTCGCCGCGGATCGATACAGCCGGGAACGGGTAAGGCTCGTTACGCTCGACCCAGTCCATGAAGTCGGCGCGGGCACCGGGGAAGCCAATCTGGGTCCAGCCGACCATGCCTTTGTTGCCGCCATGAATCGGGTCGCAGAAGAACCCCTCACGGGTGTTCTGCACCAACAGGCTGAAGAACACCTTCGCCGGGACGGTGTCGAACACCAGCTCTCCTGCCTCGACTTTGCTGAGAATACGGTCTCGGGTAGCGCTATCTTGCGCGGCAAAAACTTGCCCGCCGTTGGCTTTGCACCAGCCGTCCACGGCAGCGATGCCCAGGCGATAGATTTGTTGCGGGCTGAGCTGCAACTGGTAGCCCAGCTCGGGCACGGCGTCGGCGTTGAACGGGCCTTGCATGTACCACTGCGCGCCAGTCGCGTAGGGGGTGTTCATCTGGCGGTCGATGAACTCGGCGGCGCCGGCTTCGAGTGCGCCGGGGCCAAGCTCATCAGCCGGGATGATGCGCGATACCGCAGCTTGTACAAACGCCCACTCTTCGGCGCTGAAGAACGTCGGTTGATAGTTGCCCGCAGGCGGCGTGGCCGGCACGTTCGGTTGCTGATGCGGTTGGGGGGCCGCAAGCAGCTGGCTGGCGCCTACGCCAAGCCCTGTGCTGGCCACGGTAACCACGGGGATCAGGGTCAAGGTCTTGCGCAGAAAATCCCTGCGCGGGTTGTCTGGAGCATGCTCAGGCATTGCGAATCCTCATCGGCTGTGCGGCGGCCTTGATAAGCGCCATCTGATTTTCTGTGGGAGGTGATCTTGATAGGCCATCAAGAAGACAGCCGGATAATCTAGCGCGTTCGGAAATGTTTTGAAACCGGTTTCATGCTTGACATATGACAAGCTGAGCCGCCAAGACACTGCCGGCGGGTAAAGGTCTTTCCCATCTACCTCACTCTCTGCGGATATCCCGCTGCCTAGGGTGTCGACGCTCACTTTGGAGCAAGGCAGGTGATGGCCGGGTGACCACGCCTCCACCGGGTCTAACGCGTTAGCGCTGTATTTCGTGGCACGCCACCGCTGTGGACATACGTAAGTTGCTGCTGGCAATTGTGCTGATCGGGTTGCTATATAGAACTACCCGCGCGCTGAAGAACCGGCGCTATATGTCCCAAACGTTCTGGGCCTGGATTTTTGTTTGGCTTACGACCTGGGCAACTGCAGGGCTCTTCATATATACGCGTTGCGTTGGCACCTGAAAACAGCCCTGCACTACTGGCCGCTGCTGTGCCGTGGCCCTCGTGGCAGAGGCACCAGCAGCCACACAAAACAACCGCGACATATACCAAAGCACCGACCCGTTGCCTGCGAATAATATTTTGAAAATAATCTGGAGCGAAACTTCCTACATCTCTTTAGGAAGTTTCAATCTCCCATAGAAATTGATTCCTCGTTAGTCTTCAGGCTTTCGCAAATTGCTTGCGCTCGATCACATGGGAAGTCCGCGGCCATTGCGTAAGTTGCCCTGCTAATTGACGAGGATTAAGGATGTCCAGACTGTCCGATGGCACTGACAAACCGGTGCCGGTCAAGAAAAAACCAGTCCTGCTTGAGGATATCGAGGAAACCCAAAAGTCTCGTACCGGCGCTGATCCTCAACTCGTAACGAATCTACCCGGCTACCCCGCCGACCCGGAGTTCCAGCTGCGTGGCGGCTTCGCAAACCTGATGCTCGACGCGGCAAGCCCGCTGTTCGGGCTGGTCATTCGCCTGCGCACCCTGGATGACCTGCCCAACCTCGCCTACGTGCACAGGACCGTGCAAAACCAGGTCAGCAACATTCGCGAAGAAATCCAGCAGCACGGGTACCCCATCGCGCACCAGGAAGTCTATTCCTATGCCCTGTGCCTGTATCTGGACGAGGCCGTGATGAGCCGCCCCTGGGGCAACAATTCGTGCTGGAGCCACGAGCCGCTGCTCAGCATCTTCCACGACGAAACCCAGGGCGGCGAGAAGATCTTCGTGCTGCTCGAACGCGTCATGCAGGCGCCCAGGGAATTCCAGGATGTACTGGAGTTCCTGTACTACTGCTTTTGCCTGGGCCTCAGGGGCAAGCATGCGCTGGACCCCAAATGCGAAGACATCATCAAAGCCTTGATCTCGCGCATGCACACGGTCATCCGCGAACTGCGTGGCCCCACGCCGCAAGAGCTGTGCGACCCCTACAGCAACGTCGTTCATTGCCCCCACCGCCCGCGACGCTGGGAGTGGCCCTGGTGGAGCCCGCTGGTGATCTCCGCCCTCGCCATGGTCTGCGCTTACAGCTACTACAGCTACCGCCTCGACCTGCTCACCGCCGAAGTCCTGGAATCGCTGGACGCGATTCTGCAGCAGTAGCGGGGGACGCCACATGCCTAGCCAATCCGATTTGAGCTTTACCTTCCAGCCGCTGGTGGGCCGGAGTGAATTCGAAGTGGTGGCGTTCGAACTGGACGAAGCCATCAGCACGCCGTTCCAGCTGAAGCTGGAACTGGTCAGTTCCGAAGACGATGTCGACTTTGGCCAGTTGCTCGACAAGCCGGTGCTGTTCACGATCTGGCGTGGCGAGCGCCCGCTGCGCTACGTGCACGGCCTGGTCAGCACCTTCAGCCAGGGTGAGACGGGCTTCCATCGCACCCGTTACCGCGCCCTGGTCGAACCCGTGCTGGCCCGCGCCGGGCTGCGCTCGAACTGGCGCATCTTCCAGCAGAAAACCGTGCCGCAGATCCTTGAAATCATGCTCAAGCATCAGGGCGTACCCCATTTCGAACTGTACAGCAGGAACGACGACCACCAGGTTCGCGAGTTCTGCGTGCAGGCCGGTGAAACCGACCTCGACTTCATCACCCGCTTGGCCGCCGAAGAGGGCTTCGTCTACCGCTTCGAGCACACGCCGAAACTGCACAGGCTGCTCATCACCGACCGGCTGTTGGGGCTGGGGCAGATCAGCCAGGGTGCCATCAAGGGCGATGAGGAGGACGAAGGCTTCTTCGAGCAGGACGACATTGACCCTAAACCAGGTGCTGTACCACGCCAACAGCGGCGGCGACCAGGCCAGGCCGTGCCTGCGCCGCCTGCGTTACAGCGAGCAGGTACGTACCGCGCGCCAGGTGCAGCGCGACTACACCTTCACCCACCCCGCCTACCGCCAGGAGCAGCGTGCCGATGGCAGCGACCTCAAGCACCAGTCCACCACGTACGAGCGCTTCGACTACCCCGGTCGCTACAAGCGCGGGGCCGTCGGCGCCCCCTTCACCGCCACCCGCATCACAGCCTGGCGCCATGACGCCCGCATGGCCGAGGTGGAAGGCGACGATGTACGCCTGCAGCCGGGGCTGAGCTTCACCCTGATCGAGCACCCGCGCAAAGACCTGAACATGCATTGGCGGGTAACCCGCGTGCACCACGAAGGCAGCCAGTTCACCAGCCTTCAGGAAGAGGCTGCGGGTGCCCAGCAAGGCACTCGCTACACGCAGGCAGCCGTGCTGGTGCCCGGCAGAACCGAATGGCGCCCGGCGCCGCTACCCAAGCCGCGCATCGACGGCCCGCAGATGGCGACGGTGGTGGGGCCCAAGGGCGAGGAGATCTACTGCGACCAATGGGGCCGGGTGAAGGTCAGCTTCCCCTGGGACCGGGAAAGCCAGGACAACGAGTTCAGCTCCTGCTGGGTGCGCGTGTCACAGGGTTGGGCCGGCGGCAGCTGGGGTTCGATGGCCATTCCGCGCATCGGCCAGGACGTGATCATCCAGTACGTCGACGCCGACCCGGACCAGCCGATGATCACCGGGCGCACCTACTGTGGCAATCAGCTGCCGCCGTATGACCTGCCCAAGCACAAGACACGCATGACCATCAAGAGCCAGACCCACAAGGGCAAAGGCTTCAACGAACTGCGTTTCGAGGATGAACTGGGCAAGGAGGAAGTGTTCATCCATGCACAGCGGGACCAGAACAACATCGTCAAGCACGACGAAACCACGCGGGTGGGCAATGACCGCACGGAACGCGTGGAACGGGACGAGACAATTTCTATTGGGCAGGACCGTCTCGAAGAAGTAGCCCGTGACGAGTCCGTCGGCATTGGCCAGGACCGGGTACAGGAAATCGGCAACGACGACAGCCTGAGCATTGGTCGCACCCACACGATCACCACAGGCAAGGATCGAATCGAACAGGTAGGCAACCACCGCCAGGACATCACCAAGGCCAACCACACGGTAGAAATCGGCGGCCATCTGGAACAGGTCGTGGCCGGTCACCACAACCTGAAAACGGGTGAAGCTATCCGGCACACCACGAAGGTCTATGACATACAGGTCAGTGAAAGCCTGACGATCAGGAGCCCAGCAGGCCTGCTGCGAATCGATGGCGCCGGAGTCACGCTGGACGGCGTGGCGCTGGCGTTCAAAGGACCGGTCAGCCAGCAGGCTACAGGTAGCAATCGCATCACTTCGACTTCTGGTGTACCTGATCCCGGCGAACCCATTTGCCTCAGCTGCCTGCTGAAAGCGATCGCCGACGGCCACAACATGATTCGCATGGAAGGAGCAAGCTGATGCCCAGCCCATTTGTCAGAGCAATGGTCGAGGTGCTGCGAGCATCCGACCGTTACCGCCTGAGCGCCATCGTGGAAATGGCCAATCTGACTCCCGAGGTGCAGGAAAGACTGACCGGGCACTACGCCGACCGCTGCTGGCCACTACTGCAGCAAGCACAGTTCAGCAACCTGCGCACAGCAGGCCCCTGGTTGTTTGGTTCGCGTCCGGGCTCGGATGTCTCGGCGCAGTATGATTTTCAATGGCAACTTGAACAGGGCGCACCGGGCTCAGTATGCGGATGGATAGTCAGCGCCCTCCCCCCCGACCGGCTTGCGCGGCATTTAAGCCACGCCAACATCGTCACGGGTGCTGACGGCCATTCGTACCTCCTGCGCTTTCACACCGCTGCAGCCTTGCAAGTGCTGGATACGCACCGTGAACTGCCCGGTGTAAGCGAATGGCTGGCGCCCATCCATCACTGGTGGGCGCCCGTCGCACACCCGAACAAGCGTTTGTGGCTGCAGATTTCCGGCGGTGATCAGCCCCAATCCACGCACTTCCCGCCAATCACGTTGAACGAAGCGTGTTGGGCTGCATTGGCGGGTGACCCGCTGAGCTATCAGGTTGCCGAGTTGCTCAAGGGCGAGCCGTCCTGCCCGGCCTTGGCTGCCGCTTGCCACGGCACGCGGATTGGCCTGATCCAGCACTATCTGGATCAGGCACGCGAGCAAGGCTTGGACCGTGAAGACGATCTGATCAGCTATGTGCTCATGCTGGCTCGCGGTGGGGAACAACTCAGCAACTCACCGGCCTGGCAGGAGGCGGTCGCCGCCACCCGCGAGCAACAGACATCCCTGATGGACAATGTGCAGCGATGCCTGCGCACCAAGGATTGAGGCAAATAACCATGGACTCTCTGAGCGAAACCCTCGAGCTGTGCAGGCGCATCACCACCGGTTACCGCCCCGCCCTGCGCAACAGCCCGGTCGCCAACTGCACCCGCCGTTTCGAACTGCTGCCCCTGCGCTACGCCGCCATCGGCGGCAACCCGGCACAACGCGCCCGCCTGCCCAAACTGCCAAGCTATCTCAGCCCATTCTCGGACGTCGGCGAGATGACCCATTCCAGCTACGCCATCCGCCCGCTGCGCGAGGGTTTTTTCTACCTACTGATCAAGCGCCACAGCGCACCGGCCTACGAGTGGCACAGCCAGTACCGCGTCGCGTCCAATGGCTCACTGCTGTACATCAGCGCCGACGCCCCCTGGGAGCCCGCCCCCAGTGCCGGCAATCTGGATGAGATCATCCGCAGCTTCGGTTGGACCATCACCCTCTATGACCTGGATGACATCCAGGAGCTGCGCCCATTGTTCAGCCCTTCTCCGCTGACCCCGCGCATGCTCGACAACTACCGCCTGCTTGAAGACGAGTACCGCAGCAGCCTGCCCGCCATCGATGTCGCCCGTTTCATCCAACCCTCCGACGCCCCACCACAGCCCCACGTGCTCAAGCATGACCAACTGAGTTGGGTAGCCGACTTCAAGGGCCAGGACGATACAGACCTGCAGGCGCTGCTGGACCTGCAGCCGTTCAACAATGACCAGATCGTCTCGCCGCACGCCTCCCGGCAAGCGCTGGCACCGCTGGTGAACCAGAGCAAACCCCGTGGCGCGGCCCTCGTCATAGAAGACGCCATCGGCACTACGCAGGAGCTCAACGCCTGGCGCAATGCCGCTGTCGATGATGTGAAGACCAAGTGGCTGGAACGCACCGTGGAGCCTGGCGTGGACAACGAGCGCAAGCTGCTGGTCGCGCAGTCGTTCCTGGAGATCGAAAAGCTCTACCCGCAGATGATGGCCGAGCAGATCGTCAAGCGCGAAGTCATGGCTGAAAACATACGCAACCAACCCTACGTGCACGCGGAGATCTACGCGTTTTCCGAACGGGCCAGGCAGCAGGCCGATGCCCATGATGAACGCATGAAGCCTCACCTGGCGCAGTTCGAGCGCGATGTTCGCGCCAAAGTCCAGGTCCGTCAGGATGCTGGCGAGTTCAGCAAGAAGTTCGACCAGAAATACGGCCACCTGGTCGACCGTCAGGCCATGCACGATCAGCTCGAAGCCTTTGAGCAGGCCATGCAACAAGCCCAGCAAGCGGCAGAAGACCGCGCCAAGGACCATGCCCGCTGGGTCGTCAGCGAACGGTTGCTGCAAGCGCTGGACCGCTACGACAACGCCGACCTCATCAACGGCCTGGCCTTTGCCGAGCAGACCGGCCAGTGCGTGATCGGCATGGAGTTGAGTGAATGGGGGACGAAGGTGCTGGACCACTGGTGGCGCAGCGACGTGGCCGACCGGGCAAACCTGGCAATACGCGGCATCAGCTACAACCAGGATGACATCCGAGAGGAGCTTGCGGCGCTGCGGGCAGCAGCTAAGGCCGGACCACCGGCCGAGTCGTCGGTCGAGCTGCGTGAATCGCTCGCCCGGCAGGCACACATCGCTGCGAATGCGTTCGGGCGTATCAACTCGCTGTACGAGGAATTGCAGAAGAGCAACAACACCGCCAGCATCGGCCTGCATGCGTGGTATGTGGCGCTAGGGCGACAGGTACTCCGAACCGGCGCCCCCAACAGTGCAGACCGAGCGCTGCATCACGGTCTGCGCTTAACGTTATTTGCATCGGTGCACGAGACGGCGGTCGACATTCGTCTCAGCGACGCTGCGCGCAGCGGGCAACCCATTGACCCACAACGCAGCGGTGGCCAGATAGCACGCTATCTGGATCAGGCCTGGGCTGAAAACCTGATGCACGCCAACAACAGTGACTTCTACAAAGTGCGCGTCTCCGGGCTGGTGTGTTTACTGGAAGGCATGCTGATGGCGTTCAAGGCCCGCGAACTGCCCGACAGTGATGTTAGGGTGAAGACCGAACTCCTGGCGGCCGCGATGACCACGGCAGCGGCGGGCTTCGAAGTTGGAGCCAGCTATGTGGACCAGGTTGTAACCCGATACGGCGCCAGAAGTGCGACTGGCAGAGGTGCTGCGGCGACCTTGGGGAGGTTGAAGCTTTGGGGGGCTGGATTGGCCGGTACTGGAGGATTGGTATTGGCGTGGTGGGATTTCGCGGATGCCAATAAACACATCCGTGAAGCCAAAAACAAAGAATCAAGCGCCCGAAACATAAGGCTGGCCTCCGCGTACAGGGCTCGAGGCGCGGCGACGATAGCTCTTGCGCTCGCTGAGGGCGGAACAGCAATTGCTATGGCAAAACCTTTTTTTGACCACCTATCCCAGAGCGCCAAAACTAAATTTGCAAGAATGTTGGCATCCTCTATGGGTGAGCTGGCAAAAAAACTGGGAACCCAAGTTGCGCGCGTTCTGCTCGCACGTTTGGTAGTCGGAGCTTTTTGGATAGGTCTCGTCCTGACGATCGTAATTTACCTCCTTGAAGAGGATGCATTGGAGAAGTGGTGTAGGCGCTGCTGTTTCCGAATAGGAAAAACAGCAAAGCCTTATAAAGAACACGAAGAATTGAAGGAGCTTCATTCGGCTTTCAGCGAGGTCTTGTAGTGTATCTAGTCGAATGGGGTTTCTGGCAGATGGCAATCGAGTCTGAGGCTGCGCGTAAGGCGTATGTAGCGGAAATGACGCCAGTAGAGAAACGCGCAATGCGGGACTTTTATGAAGGTGACTTGGAAGAGGAAGTCCATTTTCGGAAGGTCAGCGAAAACCCTCGCGCACGCAGTCCTGTTTACGCCTTCAATGAAAGTTTCCTAGAGATGCGTTGCGGCGGGTCAGAGGAAAAACGCGGCTTGATTACAATCATGACTTTGGGAGGATTAGGCCCAATCCTGTATAGCGGCGTTACAATAACCTTGGGATCAATCTACCTTTACCTTTTCACCGGTAGAGATCCTGCTGTCATCGACATCATCATAATGATGATGATGTCTGTCATGGACGGTGCTATCGTTTATCTGTATCTCAAATACGGTCTTCGGTTCACGCGGTTGGAAATGCTGACTAGCCGTCACCTGCTCATTCGCTTCAATCGAGTAACCCAACAAGTTCACCTACATCGACCGAAATACTGCGGCGGCATCGTCACTTTCCCCTGGAAAACAACCGGAAGCACAGCCATCGACCCAGAAGATGACTCACTCAGCTTGGGCATGCGACTAGGGCTAGTCTGGCACCCCAGCCGCACCGGCCTTCCTCACATGGAAATAGCCCAGATCGGAAAACAAGGCCAAGGCGGCAGCGAACTCCGTGACGAGTGGGAATTCATCCGCCGCTACATGGAAGAAGGCCCTCACGCCGTCCCACGCCCCCGCCTGAGCACACAACTACCATCACCCATCCAGGCCTTCTGCGCCCAGTTCGAGGGGCTTGGGCGTTTCTTCCGCAAGAGCAGCTGGCTATTCAAAGTCATCTTGCTGATGGTCTGGCCCGCTTTCGTCATCGTTGGCACCGGCCACTGGCTCAGCCTGCTGCTGTGCTGGCGACCGCGCTGGCCGAAAGTAATCCGCGAGGCCGGCTTGCCCGGCAAGCCCGTCCCACCCGTGACCACCCTCAGCGACTACCCACCCGCAATCCAGGAGCGCCTGCTCGCCAATGCCTACCGCTGGCAGCTCAAACCCGGCAAACGGCCTGAGAAAAAACCACGCAAAACGCGCAGATTCAAGTCAAAAGAGAAACCGGCCGCACCCACAGAGTGATTGTGTCAGAGCTCAGAACTCGAACGTGTACCCCACAATCACCCGGTTCCCATCCGCTGCATCGGCAAAATTCGAGCGCATGCTCGCATTGCGCCAACGCAGCGACACATTCCGGAGCGCCCCCGACTGCACCACGTAGGTGACATCCGTGGTCCGCTCCCACTCCCGCCCTTCTCCGTCGCCAGCCGCCAGCGCCCGGCCCTTGGCGCTGGCGATGCGCTGCGGGTCCACCTGGTCGCCCTTTACGTAGCGCACATTGAAGGTTAGCCCTGGGATACCCAGCGCAGCGAAGTTGTAGTCGTATCGCAGCATCCACGCCCGTTCGTTGGCCAAGGCAAAGGTGCTGACCTGCTGTTCGCTGAACAGGTAGGTATCGGTGCCACCCACGTAGGCATATGCCGTATCGCCACGCACTTTCTGGTAGCCACCACTGAACGTGTGGCCCTGAACGCTGTACCCGAAGTTGGTACTGAGGGTCTGGTTGTCGACTTCGCCCAGCAATGCCCGGCCCTGCTCGCGTGCGTTGAACCAGCGCCACTCGGTGAACACATCCCCGGGCCCCAGGCGGGTCTTGAACTTGAACCCGGCAAAATCACGCCGGAACAGGTCTTCGAGCGTGCTGGTGTGAAGGCTGAGGGTCAGGTTGTTCAGCGGCTGGTAATCGACACCGCCGTAGTACAGCCGGTCACTGGTTACCGTCGCCGAGTAGGCCCCTTGCTGCGCCATGGCGGTCAGGTCCTCATAGTCGGTGGAGTCACGCAATTTGGTGGCATCCACCTGCAGCAGGGTGAGCGTGAGCCGGTCAAGGTCCTTGCTCACCAGTTGCGCACCGTTGAACCACTGGGGGAACAAGCGGCTGTTGTTGGAGGCCAGCAAGGGCAGTTGTGGGCTCAGGCCACCCACTTTCAACTCGCTTTGTGCGAGCCTGGCCTTGAAGGTAGCCACGGCCTTTGTGTAGTCGTCTGCGGCGCGTTTGTCGCTGTTTCGCGGCAACAGGCCGGTGCCGCTGCGGTCAGGCGAGGAGTCCAGCTTGAGCCCAAGCATGCCGGCTGCGTCCAGGCCAAAGCCGACCACACCGTCGGTGTAGCCAGACTGCAGGCGCAGCATGAAGCCCTGGGCCCATTCACCACGCCGCGATTGCGTGGCGCTGTCACCGTGAAAGTCGCGGTCGAAATAGAAATTGCGCAGTTCCAGGCTGCCGCTGGCGTCATCGATGACGCCGGCCTGCGCGTTTTGACAGGCGCAGCAAAGCGCCCCGAGCATCAGCGATGCTCGCCGGGAAAGAGTGATCATGGGTGTGCCTTGTTCTTGTTGTTAGAAGACTCAGCGCCAATCAGGTACGGGGGTTGCGCACGAAGCGCATCACCACCAGGCAGGCGATCAGGATAAGCGGGGCGATGGACAGCATGCCCATGGAGTTGCTGCCGGTGAGGTCATTGATCTTGCCCACCATCACCGGTGCGACGATGCCGCTGAGCTGCCCGACCGAGTTGATCGCCGCAGTACCGGTGGCAATTGCCAGGCCCGAGAAGGTCGACTGTGGAATGGTCCAGAAGATCGGGATGGCGATGAACGTACCTGCGGTGGCCAGCACCAGCGCGGCCATCATCGCCAGCGACGAGTCGGAATACAGGCACGCCAGCAGGTAGCCGACAGCTGCCGCCAGCAGGCAGTACACCAGATAGCGCTTGCGCTCGCCGGTACGGTCGGAGAGCCGGGTCAGCAACACCATGCCAATGCAGGCCACCGCGTAAGGCAAAGCCGACAGCACACCGACCCAGAGCATGTCCTGCACACCTGATGATTTGATCAGGTGCGGCATCCAGAAGTTGAGGCCATAGGACGCAGTCTTGATCACGTAGTAGATGAACGCCATGATCGCCACTTCGCGGGTCAGCAATACCCGCCAGATCGAGCCGAGGACCGGCTTTGCAGCGCGTTTGTCCTGGGCCAGGTTTTCCACCAGCAGGTCCTTCTCTTCACGGCTCAACCATTTCGCCGCTTCGATGTCGCGGTCCAGCTTCCACAGCACCAGCAAGCCCAGCAGCACACACGGCAGGCCGGACATCAGGAACAACCAGTGCCAACCGGCCAGGCCCAGCACGCCATCCATGGTCCCCAGCAAGACACCTGCTGCCGGGCCACCCACCGCACCGGCCAGCGGCACGGCCAGAAACCACAGGCCATTCATCTTCGCCAGGTGCTTGCGGGGGAACCAGCATGCCAGGTAGAACAGGATCGCCGGGCCGAACCCGGCCTCCATCACCCCGATCAGAAAGCGCAGGAAATACAGGGTGTACTGGGTATAAGCAAACACCAGCGCCGCCGTCGCCAGGCCCCACGACACCATGATCCGGCAGATCCAGGCCGGTGCGCCATAGCGCTTCAGGCCCAGGCTGCTGGGCACTTCGAACAGCACATACCCCACGAAGAACATGCTCGCGGCCAGGCCGTAGGCGGCGTCGCTGAGGCCCAGTTCCTGCTGCATCTGCGCCTTGGCGAAACTGATGTTGATGCGGTCGAAGTACGAGAAAAGGAAGCAGATGATGGCCAGCGGCATGATGCGCCAGGCCACGCGGCGGTACAGCAGCAATTCATTGATGTGGCTGTCGTTGCGCTCACGCGCCAGTTCGCCGGTCATGGCAACCATGGTGGATCTCCATTCTTGTAATTATTGGAGAGCAGCGACGCCTTCATGGGCGTCGCCAGCGGGTTTTCAGCGGATGCGGATCAGTTTTTCCTTGAAGCTCTGGCCTTTTGCGACGTACTCGGCGGCGTTGCGCTGCATGCTGGCGATGGCTTCGGCCGTCAACTCGCGCACCACCTTGGCAGGCGCACCAAGAATCAGCGAGTTAGCGGGGAACACCTTGCCCTCGGTGACGATAGCGCCGGCACCGACCAGGCAGTTGTTGCCGATGACTGCGCCGTTGAGCAC
Source organism: Pseudomonas sp. TSO6 (assembly GCF_056098905.1). NCBI lineage: Bacteria > Pseudomonadati > Pseudomonadota > Gammaproteobacteria > Pseudomonadales > Pseudomonadaceae > Pseudomonas > Pseudomonas sp. TSO6. The sequence continues at coordinate 20,768 of NZ_JBLZWV010000034.1, forward strand.
CACCGCCTGGATGCCGATCAGCGCGCCATCACCGATGGTGCAGCCGTGCAGCATGGCCTGGTGGCCGATGGTGACGCCCTGCCCCACCGTCAACGCAAAGCCGGGGTCGGCATGCAGCACTGCGCCTTCCTGCACGTTGCTGTGCTGGCCGATACGGATCGGTTCGTTGTCGCCTCTTAGCACGGCCTGCGGCCATACGCTGACCCCTTGCTCGAGGGTTACGTCGCCGATCACGGTGGCATCCTCGGCAATGAAAGCTTCCGGGTGCAGGTTGGGCGCAAGGGTGTCGTATTGGTAAATCGCCATCTCAAACCCTCCTCAAGCTGCGTCGTCGGTTTTTAGCACGCCGGCCGCGCACAGCTCGGCAATGTGCGCATCGCTGTAACCCAGTTCGCGCATCACCTGGCGGGTGTGCTCGCCAATCCGCGCTATCGCCCGGCGTGGCTGCAAGCGCTGGCCGTCCAGCGACAGCGGCAGCAACGGCATGGGTGTGTGGCTGCCGTCTTCCAGTTGCAGGTCGGCCATACCGCCGCTCTGCTGCAAGTGCGGGTCATTGAACAATTCTTCCGGGCGGCGGATCGGCGCAAACGGGATGCCGTTGGCCTCCAGTTGCAGCGCCAGTTGCCTAGCATCCAGTGGCGCGAACACCTCGGCCAGGTGCGCCAGCAGCCGTGGGCGTTGCAACACACGGTCGTTGTTGCTGGCCAGTGTCGGGTCATCGAGCAAGGCGGTCTGCCCCAGCACCTGGCACAGCGCATGCCACTGCCCTTCGCCGGTGGCGGCGACAAACATCTGCTCGCCACCGGCGAAGGTGAACACGTCGTAGATGGCCCAGGCACTGATGCGATTGGGCATCGGCGCGGCTGCCTCGCCGGTGACCACGTACTGCTGCATATGCTGGGCGGCCAGCAGCACGCAGTTCTCGTACAGGGCACTTTGCACCTCGCGGCCGCTGCCGGTGGTGTGGCGCTCGTTGAGCGCTGCCAGCACGCCAATGGCGCCGAACATGCCGCCCATGATGTCGTTTACCGAGCTGCCCGCGCGCAACGGCCGGCCCACCGGCCCCGTCATGTAGGCCAGGCCGGCCATCATCTGCACCACCTCGTCCAGCGCCAGGCGGTTGTCATAGGGCCCGCTGAGAAAGCCTTTGTGCGAGGCGTAAATCAGCCGTGGGTTGCGCTGGCGCAGCGCGGCGTAGTCCAGGCCCAGCGTGCGCATGCGCCCAGGTTTGAAATTTTCGATGAACACGTCGGCCGTATCGATCAATTGCAGCACGGCCTCGCGCCCCTCGGGCGTTTCGACATCCACGGCGATGCATTGCTTGTTGCGGTTGAAGGTGCGAAAGAAGCCCGCCCCGGCGCCCAGCAGGCGGCGCGTGCCGTCGCCGCGCACCGGTTCGATCTTGATCACTTCGGCGCCAAGGTCACCGAGGATCATGCCGCAGGTCGGGCCCATGACCATATGCGAAATTTCGACGACACGGATGCCGTCCAAGGGAAGTCTGGACATCATGGTATTCCTCGTTCAGGCGGGTCAGGCGTGGCCGGCAGCGTCAGCGAAGTTGAGCGGTAGCCCGGCGCGGGCGATGCAGCCATACAGGGGCTCGCCCGGTAGCGCTTCGCTCAGCACCTGGCGCGACTCGATCAGTGCGGGCAAGTTGATACCGGTGTCGTAACCCATGCTCTGCAACATGAACACCAGGTCTTCGGTGACAGTGTTGCCCGACGCGCCAGGGGCGAACGGGCAGCCTCCCAAGCCAGCCAGAGAGGCGTCCAGCTCACGGATGCCCTGCTGCACCGCGACCAGGCTGTTGGCCAGGGCCAGGCCACGGGTGTCATGGAAGTGCGCGGCGTTGAGGCGGTCACCGGCAATCGCCCGCACAGTCTGGAGCACCGTTGCCACCTGGCCCGGGTTGGCGTAGCCAGTGGTGTCACCCAGCGAGACAAGGTCGCAACCGGCTTCGATCACGTGGCGGGTCAGTGCACACAGGTCGGCCAGCGGTACCTCGCCCTGACGGGTGCAGCCAAATGCGACCGAGATGCCGGCAATGACCTGTACATCCTGCAGGCCCATTTCAGTACGCAGTTGGCACATGCGCCCCAGTTCCTCGACCATTTCCCTGGGCGTGCGGCGCACGTTGGCCAGGCTGTGCGCCATGCTGACCGATACCGGGGCGACGATGCGATGGGCGCCAGACTCAAGTGCGTCCCTGGCGCCGCGCAGGTTCGGGGCCAACACGGTTACCTGCAGGCCCGGGTATGTGAGGGCGTGGGCCACCACTTCGCGGGCATCGGCCATTTGCGGCAGCAAGCGTGCTGGTACGAACGAAGCGACCTCCATGTGGCGCATGCCAGCGGCGTAGGCGGCGTCGATCCAGCGGCGTTTGGCGGCGGTTGGCATGATCGTCTGCAGGCTCTGCAAGCCATCGCGCATGCCGACTTCGTTGATTGTTATTGTTATCATCACGGTCTCTCTGTCTGAAGCGTTGCGCCAGACTAAGAGCTGGATGACGGGCAGAAAAGACGTGTTTCACGGGCTGATCCATCGTCAGCCACGATGGATCAGCTCGCAACCTGCCAGGCCGGTGCACGCAGCAGCAGGTGGTCAAGCAGGCGCCGTGCCGACAGCGACAGCGTGTGCCGGTCGCGCATGCAGATGACGAATTCGCCAAGCGCCCAGTCGTCCGTCAGCGGGATGAGCCGCAGATCGAACAATGCCGCATAGCGGGCCACGGCCTCTTGCGGGAACACCGCCAGGCCAAGCCCGAATTGCACCAGGCGGTATGCAGCGTCGAACGACGATACATACGAACGAAACCGCAGTTCTTTGCCTGCCTGTTCGGCGCTTTTACGCATGAAGGCGTTCAAGGTGGCGAAGGCCGAGAGGCCCAGGTGGTCGTAGCCCAGGGTTTCCTCAAAAGCAATCTGGCTGCGGCTGGCCAACGGGTGATCCGCCGCAACGACCACGGCCAGGTGATCCTGCCGGTACGCTACGAACTCCAGGTCACCCACCGCCATGGATTTGCGGCAGATGCCGAGGTCTGCATTGCCCTCGGCCACACCACGAACGACATCGGTGCTGAAGCGCTCCTCGATATCGGCCTGAATCAGTGGATTCTCAAGCATGAACGCCGACAGTTCCTCGGGCAGGAACTCCATGATCGACGACACATTGGCCAGCACCCGCACATGGCCACGCGCACCTTCGGCGTATTCGCTCAGCTCGCTGTCCAGGCGTTCCATGGCGCGGGTCATTTCGCGGGCATGGCGCAGCAGCGCCAACCCTGCTGGGGTAGGCTCCACCCCGCGCTTGCTGCGTTTAAGCAAGGCGGTGCCAAAACGCGCCTCGATATCTGAAATACGTTTGCTGACGGCGGAGGGCGCCATGAACGCGCGCTCGCCAGCGCGGGCGATGGTGCCTTCTTCGCAGACGACGATGAACAGGTTCAGGGAAAGCTGGTCGAGGGGTTGCATCGCTTGGCTCGGCAGGGGAATGGGACCGCCGGTGCAATGTAGCAAAAACCGCATTTGCTTCGAAAACTGGGTTTGAATTACCTGCCCCCAATCCCCAACCTTGGGGCAACGCAGCCCACTGCCCGCCGCTCACAAAATACTCGGCTGAAAGGCTCCGCCCCTTGCCCCACAAGGCGTGCAACGCCATTTGCAGGTTCTGGCACAGCTCTTGCCGATCTCCTCCCAGACGCCCCAAGTCCATGGGCCCGTTTGCAGGAGGAATTGACTCATGCACCGACCGATACCCCACCCGCTGGCAGTGGCGATTTTCGCCGGCATGCTCCAGCTCCCGGCGCAGGCTGCCTTGAACGCAGTCGATCCAGGCGCTTACATCCCCGCTAACGGCGGCTTCCCCGCCTGGTACCAGGACAGTCACGGTCGTACCCTCGACCTGTGCCTGACCAAGGCGGTCAGCTCCAGGGTCGCCGGCGCGCCCGGCGCACCGTCGTACATGTGCACACTGCTGCCCACGCCCGGTGTGTTCGACGATACCCAACCTATTGTCTTCCCCACCAACTTCCCTGACGAAGCGTTCTGGTTCACCGCCGACGCCGCTATCGTCGACGCCACCCGCGGCATCGACCTCAGCTACGGCACGGCGATCGAAGCGGCGTTCGCCGCCGAAGAACCGGTCGAGGGTGACCAGGTCAGCTTCGCCCGGGTGCGTATCCGGGTCGATGTCCCCACCGCTGGCACCTACGTGGTCACCCACCCCTATGGCGTGGAAGTGTTCGATGTCCCCGCCGCCGGGCGCCGGGCGATCAACATGACCCGCGACATCGGCATTGCCGGCGCAGGCGACTTCACCGGCGCGCTGAAGGGCGATGTCGGGCCGTTCCTGCGCAGTGTCAACGGCCCTTATACCGAAGGCAACGAACGCTTCGTCGGCGACCCGAACCTTGAAGAGCGGGTGACCGGCAGCCCGTTCAACACCAACTTCGTGCGCATCGAAGGCCCTGGCGGCATCGACCTGCGCACCGAACTGTTCGCGATCTCGGGCAAGCTTTCCGAAGTGGCCCTGCCAACCCCTCTGATGCCACAGCGCAGCACCTACTCACGGCACACCGAGAACGGGGACCTGCGTGCCCAGCAAGACATCTTCGTGATGGCCCCGCCGCCACCGGCCAGCGTCACCCTGACCAGCCAGACGCCCAACCTGAGCCTGACCGAGGCCAACGGCACTGGCGCCTGGTACGCCCAGTCTGCGCTCAACCCGGCAGCCGGTACCGTCGTGACACTTTCCGCCGACAACAGCGTGGCGATCCCGACCAGTAGCCTGGCCACCCGCAACATGCCGCTGACCGACCTGGTCACCATCACCCAGGCCCAGTACCGCCTGTCCACCGGCGAGCTGACCCTGGTGGCCAGCACCAGCGACGAAACTACCCCGCCCGTGCTCACCGCCCATACCGGCAACGGCACGTTGATCGGCAACTTGGGCGGCACCGGCGCAGTGAAGACGTTGAGCATGACCCTCTCGCCCCTCCCGCCGGCCAAGGTGCAGGTCACCAGTGCCAATGGCGGTAGCGACACCGAAGACGTGGTGCTGGTGCCATGAACAGACAAAGGCTCAGCCTTCAAGGAGGCCGCATGAACACTTGGTCGCGCCGTGCGCTGTTCGCCGCCGGTTTTTCCCTCACCGTTACCAGCGCCGCCTTTGCCGCGTTGTCTGATGTAGACCCGGGGCCTTACACCTTCGCCACGGGCGGCTACCCGATGTGGTACAAGGACAGCCTCAACCAGTCCCTGGAGCTGTGCCAGTCACGTGCGACCAGTACCCGGGCGCCAGGCGCACCAGGGGCGCCGGCCTACATGTGCACCTTGCTGCCCGAGCCCGGTATCTATGACGACGCCCTGCCGCTGGTATTTCCAGATAACTGGCCACCAGAGATGTTCTGGTTCCTGGCCGAAACCTCAATACCACAAGTGGGCAACAGCGGTTATGAGCTGGAGGTCTACGTTGCGGGTATAGAGGCAGCCTTCGCTGCTGAAAACCCGGTAGACGGTGATCAGCAAAGTTTCGCCCGCATCCGTATCCGCGCTTCGGTTCCACGCACCGGTACCTACACCATCACGCATCCTTACGGGGTGGAAACGGTCAACGTGACCACGGCAGGTCGCCGGGCGATCAACATTACCCGGGACATAGGCATTGGCGCTCCGGGCAACTTCCAGGGTGCGCTGGCGGGTGCGATCGGCCCTTGGCTGAAGGGGGTTGGCGGGCCTTATAACGAGGTCAATCCTGACACTGGCTCCACCGAAACCTACATCGGTGACCCCAACATCACCGAAGCGGTCACCGGTAGCCCGTTCAATACCAACTTCGTACGCATTGATGGGCCCGCCGGCATCATCCAGACCAACGCATTCACAGTCTCTGGCAAGGTGCTGGACCAACGTGCGCAGACCCCGGTGACCCTGGAGCGCGCCACCTACTCACGCAACGCCACCGGCACCCGTACGGAAGTCTTCGCCAAGGCGCCCATAGAGGCCAGCTTGTGTATGCGCAATGGCCTGGCATTGGTCGGCACCCCGCCTTCACCGTGCCAGTTCACACTCACCGCCGACAACAACGGGCTGTTCTTCCATCAACAGTTCGGCCAGGACGCACCACCTGCAATCGTGGTGGTGACCGCCAGCAACAATATTGGCGGCACCCAGCCAACCGCACTGTCGAGCAAGCTGACCGACGTGGTCAAGGTCAGCACCGCGCGCTACGACTGGGCCAACAAGCGCCTGCTGATCGAGGCCAGGTCCAGTGACGAAGTCGCTATCCCCGACATGCTCGCCCAGGGCTACGGCCGCCTGTCGAAATCCGGCACGCTGCAAAGCATCACGGTCAACGACGTGGCACAACCGCCAGCTACCGTCACGGTCAAGTCTGCCCATGGTGGTACTGACGTGGAACCGGTCATCGTGGTCGGCAACGCACCCGTCGAGGCGGCCAACCAGCCACCGCTGGCCCAGGCAGATGTCGGCAGCACGAGTGTTGGCGTGCCGATCACCCTCAATCTGCTGCAAAACGACAGCGATCCTGATGGCAATGTGCCGTTGACCATCAGTGACCTCACACAGCCGGGTACCGGCCTGGGCGGTGTAGTACTGAATGGCACCACCTCGGTCACCTACACTCCGCCAGCCGGGGCTACGCAACCGCTGGTGGCCACCTTCAGCTACCGGGCGGTAGACGCCAAGGGCCTGAAGTCAGAGCCGGCCACAATAACCATCAACGTTGCGCCTAACCAGGTACCGACAGCCAACCCCGAAACCGTCGCCACCCTGGGTGTGCCATTGACCATCAACGTGCTGGCCAACGACACCGATCCGGAAGGCAACGTACCGCTGGTCGTTGCTGCCGTCACCCAACCGGCTGCCGGCCGGGGTACGGTCAGTACCGACGGTGCATCGGTGACCTATACCCCACCGGCCACGGTGACTGCGGCCTTCACCACCACCTTCACCTACCAGGCACGGGACTCACTGGGCGCGCTGTCTACTCCAGGTACGGTCACCGTCAACGTGTCGCCCCGGCCTGCCGCCGAAACCTTTGCAGTCACGGCAGCCACCGTCACGGCGCGCTCCAACAACCGTTACAACTGGGACATCAGCGGTACCTCGTCGGTAACCACGGGCAACGTTGTCACCGTCCGGGTCACCACCACCACCGGGGTGCAGACGTTGGGTACGGCCACAGTGCCAGTGACCGGCCGCTGGCGACTGGCAGTGAGCAACAGCACCACGATCATCCCGACCGCCGCGCCGACGGCAACCATCACCACCAGCCCGGGTACCACCCGCACCGTCAATGTGGTTGTGCAGTAAAGGCGGGGAAACGCCATGAAACGCTTGTATCCACTGCTGTTCAGCCTGGCCCTGGCGGGCCAGGCCTGCTGGGCCGACGACCTGATGGACAATGCCGACCTCGCGCCCGGCAACGACCTCGGTGAACCGGTGATCATCCGCCTGCTGCCGGTCGGTGCCGGTCAGGCTGCGGTGATCGAGCAGCAAGGGTCAGGCAACCGCGCCGCCCTCGACCAGAACGGTCAGGCCCTGCTGGGCCGTATCGTCCAGTCTGGCGGTGCGCAGGAAGCTTACATCTTGCAGGAAGGCAGTGACCTGATGGCCAGTATCAGCCAACAGGGAAATGGCAACAGCGCGTCGATCCGCCAGAGCGGCAGCAGCAACAGCGCTGCCATCGAGCAGATCGGCAACGACAACAGCGCCAGCATCGTGCAGTCGGGCTCGGGCCTCAACAGTTCCGTGACCCAGACCGGCAATGGCCAGCATGTTCAGATCACCCAATATCGATAGACCTGGAGGCACCACCATGTACAAGCTCGCCCCTTTAAGTGCCGCTATCGTCCTGGCCCTCGCAGGTCAGGCCATGGCTGCTGACAGCACCTCGTCCCAGACCCAGGACGGCAAGGAAAACATCGCCGAAGTTTCGCAGACCCAAGCATCCTTCGCCTCGGCCACCCAGAACCAGACAGGCAAGGGGCACAACCACCTGGCGGTGCAGACCGAGAGCACCAGCGATATCCAGCAAAGCGCCACCGGCCAGTACAACGCAGGCTACGCCGAGCAACTGTTCGAGAACGGCAGCCAGATCACCCAAACCGCTGGGGGCAGCTACAACGATGCCTTCGCCAGCCAGTCGGTAGGGCTGAACAACGAATCGCTGCAAACCCAGCAAGGTGTCGGCAACAAATCCACCGTGTGGCAGGACACCCAGGAAGGCAGCAAAGCCACCACCTGGCAATCCGGCCAGCGCAACGAAGCCTTCATCGAGCAGACCTTCGGTGGTACCAACAACCGTAGTACCGTCAACCAGACCGGCCAGGACAACTACGCCGCCGCCGAGCACTTGAACCACGTCGATGGCGACATCCAGGTGTACCAGGATGGCCACGACAACTGGGCCTACGGCGACCAGCGCGAAGGCACCGGTGGCACCATTGGCATTGGCCAGTACGGTGGCGGCAACTCGGTGGAAGTGTGGCAGGACACCCAGGTCGGTAGCCAGGCCTCCGTGGTCCAGACCGGCCAGACGAACGAAGGCTATATCGACCAGAGCTTCGGCACCGCCAACAAGGTCAGCCTGTCGCAGCAAGGCAATGCCAACGCCAGCTGGTCGGACCAGTTCGAGACCAATAACGCGACCGCCACCATTACCCAGACCGGCAACAACAACCTGTTTTTCACCTACCAGAATGGTGAAAACCTCAACCTGACCATCAACACCAAGGGCAATGGCAACAGCATCACCGCCAGCAACTGGAAAGGCGCCAAGATGGGCGGCCAGTTCGGTACCAACCAGAACGCCACCATCAACCAGAACGGCAATGGCAACGGCGTCAACCTCACCCAGAAAGGCGCTGACCAAGTGGCCACGCTAAACCAGACCGGTAAAGGCAACCAGATGTCGACCAAGCAGGACGACGTCAACAACGAGCTGTATTTCGAGCAGAACGGCACCGACAACATCCTGATCGCCGACCAGCGCGGTACCGACAACTATGCCTACGGCAACAGCCAGGGCACCGGTAACTCCATCACCCTGGACCAGTCCGGCTACAGCAACCAGAGCTATACCAACCAGCTGTACGGTAGCGGCAACGAAGCCACCATCAAACAGACTGACAGCATCAACGTCGCCTACGTGACCCAGGGAGGCCAGGGCAACAAGGCGTTCGTCGACCAGAGCGGTATCGCCCAAACCGCCACCATCACCCAGCTGGGCAGCGCGAACCTGGCCACTGTGACCCAGAAGTAAACCTCTCCCCCCTTGAATCGCGGCACTCCTCTCCCTGGTGCCGCGGTTCCTTTTTCGCTCACACCCTATGCAACTTCTCGTTCTGCCGGGTATGTGCATTCCCGGTAGGAGCAGCCTTGTGCTGCGAAAGGGCCTGCAGCACCGGCACATCTTTGGGAGGCATACCGGCCTCTTCGCAGCACAAGGCTGCTCCTACAGGGATTGCAATTGCAGGGATACAATGTCCAATCCCTCGAACCTGTGCGATGCCATGATCCAGTCCGATCTAGACCTGTTCGGCCCCCAGCCGCAACGCCTGGCCAACCACACCCTGCTGCTGCCCGGCTTCGCCCTGGCCGAAACCGAGGCGCTGCTCGATGCCCTGCGCCCGGTGCTGCGCGCAGCGCCCTTCCGGCACATGTACACGCCGGGTGGCCTGCGCATGGCAGTAGGCCTGACCAACTGCGGTACGCTGGGTTGGGTGAGTGACGAACACGGCTACCGCTACAGCCCCAGCGACCCGCTCAGCGGCAAGCCCTGGCCCGCGCTGCCCCCGGTGCTGCTCGCCCTCGCCGCCCGCGCTGCGGGCCTGGCCGGCTTCGAGGGTTTCGTGCCGGATGCCTGCCTGGTCAACCATTACCTGCCAGGCACACGCCTGAGCCTGCACCAGGACCGCGACGAGCAAGACTTCGGCCAGCCGATCGTGTCGGTATCACTGGGCCTCCCGGCGGTGTTCCTGTTCGGCGGTCTGCAGCGCGCCGACAAGGCCCGTCGCATCCCGCTGAGCCACGGTGATGTACTGGTCTGGGGCGGTGAGGACCGCTTGCGCTTTCACGGCGTGCTGCCTATAAAACCTGGCGTGCATCCACGCATGGGCGAACGGCGGATCAACCTGACCTTGCGCAAGGCGGGTGCCTGAACAGGACCTGTGGTCTGCCACCCGGCGCAAACAAGATGAATGCACATGAAACACGTTGAACATCTTGGCCAGGCAAGCTTCAAATATTAAGCCGCCTTCTTTTGCCTGGAGCCTGCCATGCCGAACCCGCCCTGCCCATCAAGCCGTTGCGATGGAGCCACCTACCGATGAAGATGCCTGGCCGCGCACCGAATGCCTCGCTGCAGCTCGATTACGTACGCGACACCCTGTTCGGGCCGGTGGCGCAAAGCGTGGAATGCCAGTGCCAGCTTGCCGCCCTCAACCTGCAGGGCCGACCGGGGCTGCGCCTGCACATCTGCCCGCCACTGCCTGACAAGGTCGACCGTGCTCACAGCGTGGCCTTTATCTGGGATGGGCGCAGTTACCATGGCGTAGTCCGCGACAAGGGCAAGTGCGGCGATGGCGGCCTGAACTTGCTTCTGGAACTGCAATAAGCCGATCAACGGCGGCCAAACCGGCTGAACCGGCCCGGTGCAGCGTATCTCCATAGCAAAAGGGCCCGTGCCTGCCGGAGAACGCCATGAACAGTCCATTGCTCAAACTCTTCACCCACCCCGCCGACGCCTGGCTGGATATCCGCCGGGCCGAAGAGGACCACCCACAGCAATACCTGCCGCGCCTGCTTGCCCTGGCATTGATACCCGCTGTGTGCCTGTTTGTCGGTACTACCACCTTCGGCTGGAGCCTCGCAGCCGAGGAGCGGGTACGCCTGAGCATGGGCAGCGCCGCGCAACTGGCAGGGCTGCTGTATGCCACTACCGTCGTGGGCGTGATGCTGATGGGGGTGATGATACGTTGGATGTCGCGAGGGTTCGATGCGCAGCCCAGCCTCAACCAGTGCATTGGTTTTGCCGCCTACTGTGCCACGCCGTGGTTCTTTGCCGGCGTGGTCGGGCTGGTGCCGATCCGCTGGCTGGCCTTCGCCGCACTGCTCGCCGCCTCGGCTTATGCCAGCGTATTGCTGTATGGCGGGTTGCAGACATTCCTGCGGCTGAAGAAGGAACAGGCGATGCTGTTTGCGACGTGCGTCTGGGGTGTGGGGCTTCTACTCTTGGTGACCATGCTGGTGGCAATGATCCTGTTCTGGTTCAACGGCCTGATGCCGGAATACGTACGCCCGGCCAGCCTGGGCTGACCGGGGCACGACGGGCGCGCTCAGGCAATCGACCTGATTCGCGCCGGGCGGCTGTCACGCAGCGCGTGCAGCTGCCCCACCAGGTGGACCAGATCACGGCAGCTGTTAAGGCTTTGCAGCGGGACCCCGTTCAGGGTCACGCCCTCGTCCAGACTCTGACCCTGACCCAGGCGGATGGTCAGGTTGGCGCCATCCAGGCAGCTGACTTCACAGCGATCAGGCAAGCAGGCCTGCTCGATCATCTGCCGCATTTCCAGCATCGAAACTCCTATCAACGACATGGTACGACCCTCTCTGTGCGATGGCCTGTTGTGAGTGAGTACGCCTTTATCGGGCGGGGCGCCAATTGATATTGCACATGCCCGGGCAGGCGTCCATGCGCGGGGGCAATGATCATGCGGGGAATCCTCTAGCACCTTAGTGGAAGATTGCAGGCATGGGCCGAGTGTTCGAATGCACTGGCCGACTTAACGACGAGCGGTCCCTGCCGACCCCAGCGATGCCCACAGGTGCTGCGCCGCGTAGGCCCGCCACGGTCGCCAGGCCAGCGCCCGTTCGGCCAGTTTCGCGTCATCACCCTCAAGCAGGCGCAATGCCTTGATCAACGCCACATCGCCCAACGGCAAGGCATCAGCAGCGCCGGCCTGGCGCAGCGCCAGGTAGTGCGCACTCCACGGCCCAATGCCTTTTAGCCGACACAGGTTGCACAGCAGCTCATCCAGCGCTTGGCCGCGACGCAGCAACCCGGGTTCAGCCAGTAGTGCATTGGCCAAGGTGCCGAGGGTGGTGGCGCGCGCTCGCGGCATGCCCATGTCTTCGAATTGCGCATTGGCCAATGCCGGTAAAGCCGGGAACACATGGCTCAGCCCCGCGACCGGCGGACGCAGCGCTGTGCCGTGACGTTGTACCAGCCGGCCGGCCAGGGTCATGGCGCCGGCCACGCTGATTTGCTGGCCCAGCACAGTACGCATGGCTTGTTCGCAGGCATCCCAGCCTTGGGGCACACGCAGGCCCGGGCGCTCGCGAGCCAAACGGGCCATCAAGGGGTCGCGGGACAATTCGGCCGCGATACGCACAGGGTCGGCGTCGAGGTCGAAGAAGCGCCTCAGTCTGGCGATCAGGCCAGGCAATGCAGTTGAGGGAGCGCCTTCGAGGTGCACGCGCAACTGGTTGCGCAAGGGGGTGGCGTGCAAGACAGCGTGGTGGCCGGCAATAGCCAGGGTGCGGCGATAGGTGCCGTCGATGCAGGTCTCAATACCGGGGATGCAGCGGGCAGTCAGGAAACCCAGGGTCGAGGGCCAGTGATACGGGGCACGGTAGCGCAGCCACAAGGTGTGTTGGCCGGGGGTGGGCAATGATCGGCGGACGGCGTGCTGGAGTGTGGGCTTGGGCATGGGCTGATCATGCCAAAACTCTGGGGGGCAATCCATGCTCAAGAAAGCCGGGGGCGCTTCGCACCCCAGCTTTTCAGCCAAGACTCAGTGCTGAGCACCTTCGCGCTCATCCTGCATCTGCCCGAACCTCCCGGCATGGAAATCGTCGAACGACTCGGCAATCTCCGCCTGGCTATTCATCACGAACGGGCCATAGCCGACAATCGGCTCATCGATCGGCTCGCCACTGAGCAGCAGCACACTGGCACCTTCCAACGCCTCGACGGTGACATCCTCACCCTGACGGTCCAGCAGGACCAGGCTGGACGGGCCCGCTTCACGCTCGCCGTTGATTCGCACGTTACCGCGCAGCACCACCAGCGCGGCGTTTCGACCGGCAGCAACTGGCAGCTGCAAGGACGCGCCGGCATTCAGCCGCAGGTCCCACACATCCATGGCGGTAAAGGTCCGGGCAGGCCCCTGGTGCCCACGGTAGTCACCGGCGATCACCCGCAAGCTACCGGCGTCTCCGTCCAGCGCCACCACCGGGATGTCGCTGCCCAGCAGCGTCTGATAACCGGCGGCTGCACGCTTGTCACGCGCTGGCAAGTTGACCCACAGCTGGACCATTTCCAGCGTACCGCCACTGCGGGCAAAGGCCGGGGAATGAAACTCTTCATGGATGATGCCGTTGGCGGCGGTCATCCACTGCACATCACCTGGCCCGATCAGGCCGCCAGCGCCCGTGGAGTCACGGTGCTCCAGCTCACCCTGGTAGACGATGGTCACGGTCTCGAAGCCGCGGTGCGGGTGCTGGCCAACGCCGCGCCGCGCAGTGGTCGGGGTGAAGTCATGGGGGCCAGCGTAGTCCAGCAGAAGGAACGGGCTGATCCGGCTGGCCAGGTTGTCGTAAGTGAACAGGCTGCGAACGGGAAAACCATCACCTACCCAATGGGCGTGTAGGCTGCGGTGGATACCCAGAATATTTTTCATGAGAAGGCTCCTCTCTTAGCTGGGATAACCTTATCAATGATACCAATCAGGCGGTAGGCGGGTTATTCGACATGCATCGTTCCACCTATGGAACAGTCAACCCTGCAAGAAAGCGAGCACCTGCTCGGCCGCCATGGCCGGGTCTTCCTGCATGAAACAGTGCCCACCGCCGACTTGCCGGGCCGTTACATGCCGGTTGAGCGTGACCAGGCGGTTCACCGAATGTGGCACGAAGGGATAAGTCTGTTCGCCATACAGAATGCGTGTCGGCGTGCTGATCGCTGCAAGGCGCGCCCACATGCGTTTAGGGAATGAACTGAAGATTTCCACTTCCCGGCTGGGCCGGCACTTGAGCACTACCGCATCACCACAATCGCCGATGGCGTGTTCGACATAAGCCTGCAGCGCCGCATCGGTCCAGCCCTTGAAGATGCCCCGCCCTTGCAGCGATGCCAGCGCTGCCTCGCGATCAGGCCAGTGGCTGCGGCGGCTGGCGGCCTTGCGCGCCAGAGCATGACGCTGGTGCAGGCCAACCAGTGCTGCCGCGCCCATCACACCCAGCATGCGACGGCTGAACAACACCGGGTCAAGCAACACCGCACGCTCGAACAGCGCAGGTTCAGCGGCCAGGATCAGGCCCGTAAGCACGCCGCCAAAGCTGTGCCCCACGGCAAACCGCGGCACATCGCCGTACTCGCCACGCCCGGCCTGGAAAGCTTGCACTGCGAGCTCGGCAGTACGGTTCCACCCCCGAAAAACCCCACCATGGTCAGTGTCGCCATGCCCCTGAACGTCGCAAAGCCACAGGTCGAAATGTTCGCCCAGGCGCATCAGCAGCGGTTGGTAGGCCAGGCAACAGAAGCCATTGCCGTGCAAAAAATGCAGCAACGGCTTGCCACTGGCCGGGGTTCGCCAACCCCGCAGGGTGAAACCTTCGGCGCATTCGTGGGACCAAGGGATCAACTGCATGGGTTTGCTGTACTCACGAGGCTAGGAAAACGCCGATTCTACAAACAGCAGCGGGTAGAGGGAAATCACCAGCAACAAGGCCATCAGGACATTGAACAGCATCAGCCAGCGCGGGTTTTGCAATACGTTGCGCAGGGCGCTGCCAAACATGACCCACACACCGACGCTGGGCAGGTTGACCAAAGCGAACACGGCGGCGATGACAACCACGTTGGTCACGTAGCCTTGCGCCGGTGTGTAGGTAGTAATCGCCCCCACCGCCATCACCCAGGCCTTGGGGTTGACCCACTGAAACGCCGCCGCACCCCAGAAACCCAGCGGTTTACGGGCGCTGGACGAGGCCGTGCCAACCGGCCCGGCAGTGGCGATCTTCCAGGCCAGGTACAGCAGGTAGGCGGCCCCGGTGTAGCGCAGTACCGTGTACAGCGGTGGCCAGGCCTTGAATACCTCACCCAGGCCCAAGCCGACGGCCAGCACCATGACCATGAAACCGACACTGATGCCCAGGGCGTGAGGGATGGAGCGACGCACGCCGAAGTTAACCCCCGAGGCCAGGAGCATGGTGTTGTTGGGGCCGGGGGTGATGGAGGATACGAAGGCAAATAGCACGAAAGCGGTCAGCAGATCGGCAGAGGCAAGCATGGCGGGCATTCCACTTTCGTTATAGGTGCTGTCACACTAACGGAGTCGCCCACTCTAGCGACCGATACAGTTATATTAAATTATTCAGATACACATCACTGTACCGCTAACCCGCATCAAGGAAGCCGTCACCATGAGCCTCACCATTCGCCCAGCCGTTCGCACCGATGCCGAGCAGATCCTGGCCTTTATCACCGAGCTGGCCGAGTACGAACGTGCCCGCCACGAGGTGGTCGCCACCCTGGCCGACATCGAACAGAGCCTGTTCGACGAGGGCAGCACAGTGCGTAGTCTGATGTGCGAACGCGATGGCCGGGCAGTCGGTTTTGCCGTGTACTTCTACAGCTACTCGACCTGGCTCGGGCGCAACGGTATTTACCTGGAAGACCTGTACGTCACGCCTGAACAACGTGGCGACGGCGCTGGCCGGCAATTGCTGCGGCACATTGCCCGCGAGGCGGTGGCGAACAATTGCGGGCGCCTGGAATGGAGCGTGCTGGACTGGAACGAGCCGGCGATCGGCTTCTATCAGAAGCTGGGGGCCGAGGCGCAGGATGAGTGGGTCCGCTACCGGCTGGATGGCGAGAAGCTGGCGGCATTCGCCCGCGGGTGACACGCGTGCTGATGCGGCCCTATCGCCGGCAAGCCAGCTCCCACAGGCACTGTATAACCCTTAAGGGCACTGCTAATCCTGTGGGAGCTGGCTTGCCGGCGATAGGGCCCGGAAAGGTAAAGTTACTGCCGCCGCCACACTGCCCCGGCAATATCGACCCGCTTGGGCAGTACCTTGTTGTCGAAGAACAGCTGCGCCGTGCGCTGCTGCGCCGCCACGATCTCATCACTCACCGGCAGCACCGGTGACGCCGGCCGGTGGCTAAAACTGCGCTGCACCACTTCTTCTGGCAAGCCCATGAACTGCGCCAGCAAGCGGATGCTGCCGGCCTCGTCGCTGCGGGTAAGCGCTTCGGCTCGGCTGATTTCGTCCAGCAATTGCGCGACAAAGGCGCCATGGGCTTCGACATAGGCCCGTGAACCCAGCATGAACGGCCCGATCAGCCCCAGCCCTTGGCCGTCGGCCAATAGCCGCGCCTTACCCTCCAGGTCGATAGCCGAGTAGAACGGGTCCCAGATTGCCCAGGCGTCCACGCTGCCCCGCTCAAACGCCGCCCGGGCATCGGCAGGTGCCAGGTACACCGGCTGAACATCGCCAATGCTCAGCCCGGCCTTGGCCAGGGCACGCAACAGCAGGTTGTGCGCGCTGGAGCCCTTCTGCAGGGCAATGCGCTTGCCCTTGAGTTCACCCACCTCGCTGATCGGGCTGTCTTTCGGCACCAGGATCACTTCAGCCTCGGGCTTGGGCGGCTCGGCACCGATGTACAACAGGTCGGCGCCGGCGGCCTGGGCGAAGATCGGCGGAATATCACCGGTCGAGCCGATATCGAGGCTGCCGATGTTCAACGCTTCAAGCATCTGCGGGCCGGCGGGGAACTCGATCCATTGCACGCGGGTGTTGGCAAAGCGTTGCTCGAGCAGCCGATGCTGCTTGGCCAGCACCAGGCTGATCGAGCCCTTCTGGTAGCCAATACGCAAGGTAGCCGGGTCTGCGGCCTGGGCCGCGCTGGCCAAGGCCAGCAACAGCAGCATGGCAAGGCGTAGCATGCGCATGGGTCACTCCTTCCAGTCGGTCGAGGGTTTTTCCCACAGGTTGATCCCGCCTTCCACGGCGTACTGGTCGATGGCGGCCAGCTCTTCGGCGGTAAAGGCCAAGTTGTCGAGCGCGGCCACGTTCTCGGTGATCTGCTCGGGCCGGCTGGCGCCGATTAGCGCAGAGCTCACCCGTGGGTCGCGCAGCGTCCAGGCCAGCGCCAGTTGGGCCAGGCTCTGGCCACGCTGACGGGCAATCTCATTCAGGGCGCGTGCGCGGGCGATGTTGGCTTGCGACAAATGCTGGGGTAGCAGCGAGCCACCTCCCGCACGGTTCACACGGGCATCAGCCGGGATGCCATTGAGGTATTTATCGCTGAGCAGGCCCTGGGCCAGCGCAGTGAACACGATCACCCCGGCGCCCAAGGCATAGGTGGTGTCGAGCAGGTCCCGTTCGATCCAACGGTTGAACAGGTTGTACGACGGCTGGTGGATCAGCAGCGGCACCTTCAATGCTTGCAGCAACGCCGCAATTTCCGCGGTCTTGCCGGCCGAATAGGACGAGATGCCGATGTACAGCGCCTTGCCCTGGCGCACGATGTCGGCCAGTGCGATGGCCGTTTCTTCCAAGGGGGTGTCGGCATCGAAGCGGTGCGAATAGAAGATGTCGACATAATCCAGGCCCAGCCGGGCCAGGCTCTGGTCCAGGCTGGCGATGAGGTACTTGCGCGAGCTGCCGCCCTGCCCGTATGGCCCGGGCCACATGTCCCAGCCGGCCTTGCTGGAAATGATCAGCTCGTCGCGGTAACTACGCAGGTCCTCGCGCAGCAGCCGGCCGAAGTTGGTCTCGGCACTGCCATAGGGCGGGCCGTAGTTGTTGGCCAGGTCAAAATGGTTGATACCGGCATCGAACGCCGTGTGCAGCAAGGCGCGCTGGGTGCTGATAGGCGTGGCATCGCCAAAGTTGTGCCACAGGCCCAGGGACAGGGCCGGCAGCACCAGGCCGCTGCGACCGACACGACGATAGGGCATGCGCGCATAGCGCTCGGGGTTGGCGGTGTAGCTCATGGTTGGCCTCGTTCGGCAAAGTGTGGGTTGGCTGGGCGTTGCAGGCCCAGGTGCTCGCGCAGGGTGTGGCCCTGGTATTGACGGCGGAACAGGCCGCGACGCTGCAGCTCGGGCACCACGTGCACAGCGAAGTCTTCCAGGCCCAGGGGCAGGTGCGGCACCAGCACGTTGAAGCCATCGGCGGCGCCGCCTTCGAACCAGGCTTGCAGCTCATCGGCGATCTGCGTCGCGGTACCGACCAGGCTGTAGTGCCCTCGCCCACCGGCGATGCGCCGCCCCAGCTGGGCCAGGGTCAGCTGTTCGTTGCCGGCCAGTTCGGTCAGTAGTTGCTGGCGGCTGCGCTGGCCATCCTCGGTGGGCGGCAACTCTGGCAGCGGGCCGTCCAGCGGGTAGCCGGAAAGGTCGAAGTTGCCAAGCATGCGCCCGAGCAAGCCAACGCCGACACGCGGGTCGACCAGCGCCTGGAAATGTTCGTACTTGTCCTCGGCCTGCGCCTGGCTTTGCCCCACCACCACGAACACGCCGGGCATGATTTTCAGCGATTGCTCATCTCGCCCATGGCGAGCCAGGCGGCCCTTGAGGTCGGCGTAAAAAGCCTGTGCCCGAGCCAGACTCGGCTGGGCGGTGAACACCACCTCGGCACTTTGTGCGGCCAGCTCGCGGCCGGTCTCGGACGAGCCAGCCTGCACCAGCACCGGTCGCCCTTGTGGAGAGCGGGCGACGTTGAGCGGGCCTTTGACGCGAAAGTGCTCGCCCACATGGTCGAGGGTACGCACGGCCTTCGGGTGGTGGAACAGACCACTGGCCTTGTCGCGCACGAACGCGTCATCGGCCCAGCTGTCCCACAGCCCTTGCACCACCTGCTGGAATTCACGGGCGCGCGCGTAACGCTCGGCATGCGGGATGTGCACCTGGCGGCCAAAGTTGCCGGCCTCGGCGGCAGCGTCGGAGGTGACCAGGTTCCAGCCGGCACGGCCTGCGGACAGGTGATCCAGCGAGGCGAACTTGCGTGCCACATGGTACGGCTCGTTGTAACTGGTGGTGGCGGTGGCGATCAGGCCGATGCGTTCGGTGACTGCGCTCAGCGCCGACAACAGGGTCAGTGGTTCGAAGTACACCGAGCGGGCACTGTGGCTGGCCAGCGGGTCGCTGGGCGCGGCGACGCTGTCAGCGACGAACAAGGCATCGAAACACGCGGCTTCGGCGATTTGTGCGGTGCGCTTGTAGGTGGCGAAATCCAGCGGGTCGGCCGGTACCTCCGGGTGGCGCCAGGCGGCCACGTGGTGACCGGTAGCCATGAGGAAAGCGCCCAGATTCATTTGGCGGGGCATGTTGTTCTCCTTGAAATCTTGATTGGGGCCGCTTTGCGGCCCATCGCCGGCAAGCCGGCTCCTACAGGGAGCGCGCAAATCTTTCGGGCTGCGCTGTACCTGTGGGAGCTGGCACGCCGTCTCTCGCAGGGAGCGCGCAATTCATTCAGGCTGCTCTGTACCTGTGGGAGCTGGCTTGCCGGCGATGAGGCCGGTACAGGCCACCGGTCGCCACTCAGAAATCCTTGCGCAGTTGTACGCCGAAGTAGCGTCCGTCATCCCGCGGTACTGAGCGGTAGATGTTGTCGCCGCCACTGGCCAGCATCTGCGCATACGATTTGTCGCCCAGGTTCTTGCCCAACAGGGCTACGCGCCAGCCATCGTTGTAGTCGGCCAGGGCAATGCTGGCGTTCCAGATGCCATAGGCGCCCTGCACGGTGTCCGGGTTCTGGTCGAGGCTGAACTGCACGGCGTCCTGCCAGCTGTAATCGCTGCTCAGTTCCACATCCAGGCCGTTGTCCAGCGGTATCACGTAATCGGCGCGCAGGTAGGTCTTCCAGTCCGGCGTGAACGGCAGGCGGCCGCCATCGATGTTGCAGTTGGCCGCCGCACCCGCCGGGCAGTTGAAGTGATCGACACGGGCCTTGGTGTAGGCCACGGCTGTGGAAAGCTTCAGCCGCGAGGTGGCCTGGAAGCTGGCATCCAGCTCCACACCCTGGGTCTTGACCTTGCCGGCATTCACCAGGCGGGTTACCACCTGGTTGGCCACGGTGTCGAAGAAGTTGGCCTGGTAGTTGTCGTAGTCGGTGTGGAACACAGCCAGGTTGGCGGTCAGGCGATTGTCCAGCGCCGTGCTTTTCAAGCCGATTTCGTAGGCATCCGAGGTTTCGGGCTTGAGTGCCCCGGTGTCGCGCGGCTGCATGTTGAAGAACACGTTGTAGGCCGGCCCTTTATAGCCGCGCGAGTAGGTGACGTAGCCAGTCAGGTTGTCGTTGAAGTCGTATTGCAAGCCGGTGCGCCCGCTCCAGCCGTCTTCGTCCACCGAGCCGGAACTTGCAGTGGAGGGCTGGATACCAGTCACTGCGGTGGCGGAGGTAGAGACCCGGCGGTGGTCGTACTCAAGGTCGTCGTGGGTCCAGCGCAGGCCGAAAATGGCGCGCAAGTCATCGGTGAAGTTGAAGGTGTTCTCACCGAACAGCGCGACACTGTCGTTGGTGGTGGAATAGTCGGCGCGGCCATTGTTGGCCACGCCGCCATTGACCGACAGGCGCTGGTAGGTCTCGTTGGATGTGCCATGCATGTAGAAAGCGCCCAGCACGTATTCGTTGAACTGCCCTTTGGGCGAAGTCAGGCGAAACTCCTGGCTGTACTGGTCATAGTCCACTGTGCCCTTGTCATGCGACGCTGTCACCGGCAGCAAGGCAAGGCGGTCGCCGTCCTGGTACTGGGTGTTGTCCCAGCCCCGCCAGGCGCTGATCGAAGTCAGGGTGTAGTCGCCCAGCTGCCAGTCCAGTTGCGCCGAAAGCCCCTGGTTCTCGTCTTCGACGTGGGTCTTGAAGTCGCTGTTGATGTCGCGGTTGTGGGCGCTTGGCGTCACCGGGCGCAACTGGCTGGCGAATGCGGCGCTGGCGCTGGTGATCACGCCGCTGGGCAAGGTGTCCTCGCCCTTCATGTAGTCGGCAATCAGGGTGAGGCGCAAGTCTTCGTTGGGCTCGACCTCCAGCTTGCCGCGGGCGCCTTTGCGTTCGTAACCATTGACGTCGTGGCCATTGGCAACGTTTTCGACATTGCCATCGTAGTCGCCCCACAAGGTGCTCAACGACCCCTTGAACTGCTCGCTCAGGCGCCCGCCAATACCAAAGCGCAGGCGGTTCTCGTCGCCACCGCCAAAGTGCGAATAGTCCACATAGCCTTGGGTCTGCTCGGGGATGGCCTTGCTGACCACGTTGAGTACACCCGCCGAGGCGTTCTTTCCAAACAGGGTGCCCTGCGGCCCGCGCAGTACCTCGATGCGTTCAAGGTCGAGCAGGTCGAGGGTCGACTGGCCCGGGCGGCCGAACACCACGCCGTCGACCACCGTCGCCACGGTTGGCTCGACGCCGGGCGAGGTCGAAATGGTGCCCACGCCGCGGATGAACAACGAAGTGTCCTTGTTCGAGGCGCCGGCGCGGTAATTGAGGGTAGGCACCTGCTGGACGATGCTGGCAACGTTGTTGCGGTTGTCGCGCTCCAACTGTTCGCCATCGATCACCGACACTGCCACCGGCACTTCCTGCAGCGTGGCTTCGCGGCGCGTGGCGGTCACTGTGACCGCGCCCAGTGCAGTGGCCTGCTCAGCCTCCGCTTCGGCCGGTTCGGCGGCGTGGGCACC
The DNA here is from genome assembly GCF_056098905.1 of Pseudomonas sp. TSO6. Taxonomy (NCBI): domain Bacteria; kingdom Pseudomonadati; phylum Pseudomonadota; class Gammaproteobacteria; order Pseudomonadales; family Pseudomonadaceae; genus Pseudomonas; species Pseudomonas sp. TSO6. The sequence continues at coordinate 42,477 of NZ_JBLZWV010000034.1, forward strand.
CTGGCCAAAAGCGGCCAGCAGGATGGCGGCGGCCAGCGGCCGACGTTGCGTAGCGGGGAATGGTATACGGCTTTTCTGCATGATGCTCACTGCCTCGGGAAACCAGACCAGGCCCCTTCAGGCGGGGCCGACACGGAGTTGCTGTGGTTGTCTGGTCTCGCTCGTGCGAGTGGCAGGCGCTTGCCAACAGCTGCGCTTGTTAGCGCTAACATGAGCAAGTATCGGAGGGCTGCGCTTAGCACGTCAAATACTTAAAAGTCAGATTGATATGCAATAAAGCTATTTGCCAAGTGCGTTCCCGTTAGCGCTACCATCGCGCCATTTCCCCAGGAGGCAGCCCGGTGAGCCAGGCCAAGGATCCCCCCCGCAAGCGCCGCGGCGCTGGCCGTGTCACCCTTGCCGAGGTGGCTCGGGCCGCTGAGGTTTCGGCCATCAGCGTGTCGCGCTACTTCAACCAGCCAGACCAGGTTTCGCCACCATTGCGCGAGCGCATCGAAGCCGCCGTACAAGCGCTGGGCTATGTGCCCAACCTGGTGGCCGGGGGGCTGGCATCGGCCCGTGGGCGCATTGTCGGCATGGTGATACCGAACATCTCCGGGCCGATCTTCGCCCAGACGATCCAGGCGTTCAGCGACACCCTCAGCCGCCATGGCTACCAGTTGTTGCTGGCGTCCAGTTACTTCAGCGAAGCGCAGGAAGAAAGCGCGGTGCGGGCCTTTCTCGGCTGGTCGCCGGCAGCGCTGGTGGTGACCAGCCATTTCCACAGCCCGACCACAGAAAAGATGCTGGCCGACGCAGACGTGCCAGTCGTGGAAATATGGGACTACCGCCCTGAGCGGTCGCCCTTGCAAGTGGGTTTCCTTCATCACCAGGTGGGCGTACAGGCCTGCCGCTATCTGCTGGACAAGGGCCACCGGCGCATCGCTTTCGTGCAAAACAGCGCGGCCGGCGACTTGAGTGCGCTGGAGCGGCGCGATGGCTATGTCGAAGCGTTGCATGAAGCCGGGCTGGAACCCTGGGTATTCGTGCCCTCCGCCGACACCGCACCGTTCGAGGCCGGCAAGCAGGCCATGGAGGCGTTGATCCGCCGCAACCCAAGGCCCGAGGCGATCATCTTCGCCAACGACAACCTGGCTGCCGGCGCCCTGTTGGCGGGCCAGCGCGCCGGTTTGCGCCTGCCCGAAGACATGGCCATCGTTGGTTTTGGCGACTACCCCTTTGCCGACATGCTGTTGCCCAGCCTCACCACCCTGCGCCCGCCCTCGCGGGAAATTGGCGAACTAGCGGCGTTGCGCGTGTTGCAGCACCTTGGGGTGGTGGCATGTGAGGGTGAGGTACAACGGCTCAACCTGTTGGCGTGTGAGTTGATTGCCCGCGAGAGCGCGTGAGCTGCACAGGTGCTGTGACAATCCGGCCATTGAGGATTATTCTCCTCCGGTATGTCCCACCGCCCCAATATGTGAGCGCCGAATATGAAAATCGATGACATGGACGCCTTCGTGGCGGTCATCCGTTGCCAGTCGACCAACCTTGCCGCCGAGGCCCTGCAACTGACCCAGCCGGCCATCACCCGCCGCGTGCAGAACTTCGAGGAAGACCTGGGCGCCACCCTGCTCGACCGCAACACCAAGCCGCTCAAGCCCACCCCCATGGGCCTGCGGGTGTACGAGCAGTGCAAGGCGATCTTGCGTGAGATCGACTCGCTGCGCGAGCTGGTGGCCAACGACGGGGCCCCGTCCGGTACCCTGCGCCTGGGCGTGCCGCAAACCCTTGGCGATGTGGTGCTGCTCGATGCCTTGGCACAGATTCGGGAAACCTACCCCGACCTGCGCACCCAAGTCACCAGTGGCTGGGGCAGCAGCCTGATCGCGCGCATGGAAAACGGCGAACTTGATGGCGCCGCGGCACTGTTCCCGCCCGGCAAGATCTTCCCCGAGGGCGTTGCCAGCCAGTCGATCGCACGCATGCCGCTGCGCGTGGTGGCGGCCAAGGGAACTACCGGCAAGCGCAGCCTCAAGCTCAAGGACTGCTACACCCGTGGCTGGGTGCTCAACCCCGATGGTTGCGGCTTTCGCGCCGGGTTGCAGCGCGCCCTGAGCGAACAGGGGCTGAGGCTGTCGATCAACCTGGAGACCTTTGGCACCGAGCTGCAACTGGGGCTGGTGGCCAATGGGCAGGGGCTTGGGCTGGTGCCCGAGCCATTGTTGCAGAACAGCCGCCACCGAGATGCGCTGGACGTGGTCAGTGTGACGGACTTCAAGCCGCAGGTGGATTTGTGGCTGTTCCACCCACGCTACCTGGGCAACCTGCAGGAGCCGGTCGAGCTGTTTGGCCGGGTGGCCGGGCAGCAACTGTGCGGGTGAGCTGAAATCGCAATCCCTTGTGAGAGCAAATGTCTTGATCAAAATCTAAAGTTTGCGCGATCACTGTGGGAGCGGCCTTGCGTCGCGATTGGGCTGCGTAGCAGCCCTAGCATTTTACTGACATCAAAATAACCAACTCGCATAATCAAATACTAATGTAATTCTTACAGTTAATAATTAGCATAGAACTAAAAAGACTTTTACAGCGATCATCCATACGAATACGGTCTTAGAAACCCACCGTGTTCCAGGGATGAATACCCATGAGTCACCCCCCTTCCGCCAGCGCGCTCGCCGAACTCACCCAGGCCCTGGCCGCCAACGCCGAACGCTACGACCGCAGCGGCCAGTTCCCCGCCGATAACTTCGACCTGCTGCACCGCCACGGCCTGCTGGGTTTCACCGTGCCCCGTGACATAGGTGGCGGTGGCGCCGACCTGGCCAGTGCGCGCCAGGTCATCGCCGCGGTCGGCAAAGGTTGCCCGTCCACCGCACTGATCCTCGTCATGCAGTACCTGCAGCACTTTCGCCTGCAGGACGAAGAGCGCTGGCCCAAGCACCTGCGCCTGCAAGTGGCCCGCGACGCGGTGGCCGACGGCGCGCTGATCAACGCGTTTCGCGTTGAACCCGAACTGGGCACACCCGCCCGCGGCGGCCTGCCGGCCACCGTCGCCCGACGCACCGCCGAAGGCTGGCGGTTGTCCGGGCGCAAGATCTACTCCACCGGCAGCCATGGCCTGACCTGGTACCTGGTATGGGCCCGCAGCGACGACCAGGACCCACTGGTGGGCGGTTTCCTGGTGCACAAGGCCACCCCGGGCGTCCGTATCGTCGAAGACTGGGACCACCTGGGCATGCGCGCCACCTGCAGCCATGAGGTGCAGTTCGACGAGGTGCTGATCCCGCTCGATCATGCCGTCAGCGTCAGCCCGGCCAGCGCACCGCGCGCCGAGCTCGACAGCACCGGCCTGCTGTGGATGGCAGTGTTGCTGCCTGCGCTGTACGACGGGGTGGCCCAGGCCGCACGCGACTGGCTGGTGCAGTTCCTGAACCAGCGCGCACCGTCCAACCTGGGTGCACCGCTGGCCAGCCTGCCACGTTTCCAGGACGTGGTTGGGCGTATCGACACCTTGCTGTTCGCCAACCAGAGCCTGTTGAACGCGGCCGTGACCGGGCAAGTCGATCCGCGCCACGCCGGGCAGCTCAAGCACCTGGTCAGCCGCAACGCCATCCAGGCCGTGGAACTGGCCATCGAGGCTGCCGGCAACCCAGGCCTGTCGCGGCGCAACCCGCTGGAGCGGCACTACCGTGATGTGCTGTGCAGCCGCATCCACACCCCTCAAGACGACGTTGTGCTCGGCCATGTCGGCCGTGCCGCCCTGGCGGAGGTGGCGGCATGAGCCACTCGATCATCGCCAGCCAGCTGGACGCACCGGCCAACCAATACCTGCGCAACCGATTGCCCGACCACGAGGTGATCGATATCGCCCCGGGCCAGTTGCAGCTGGACGTCCCCGCCGATGTGTTCATCGTGCGCCCGATCAATGTACGCGGTAACCGCGTGGACAACCCGCCAGCGGGCTGGCCGTGGTCGTTGCGCTGGGTGCAGGTAGTGTCCTCGGGCATCGACTTCTACCCCGACTGGGTGTTTCAGGGCCCGCCGGTCACCAGCGGCCGCGGCGCCAATGCCGAGCAGGTGGCCGAATTCGCCCTGGCCTTGGTGTTTGCCGCGGCCAAGCAGCTGCCGGGCCTGTGGGTCAAGGACGCCGACTGGCGCCTGACCCCGCTGGCCCCCGTGCGTGGCCGCACCTTGGGCATCTTCGGTTTCGGCAGCATCGGCCAGAGCCTGGCACGCAAGGCAAACGCCCTGGGCATGTCGGTACTGGCGCTGAACCGCCCAGGCCAACCCATTGCCGAGGTGCCGGGCGTGCAGCGCGTCGACAACCTGCAGCAGCTATTTGCCGGCAGCGATCACCTGGTCATCGCCGCCCCGCTCACCCCCGCCACCCGTGGCCTGATCGACCGCCAGGTGCTGGCCCAGGCCAAACCCGGGCTGCACCTGATCAACATCGCTCGTGGCGGGCTGCTGGACCAGGGCGCCCTGCTCGAAGCCCTGGACAACGGGCTGATCGGCCGCGCCAGCCTCGATGTCACCGAACCCGAACCGTTGCCAGCAGGCCACCCGCTTTATCACCACCCTCGGGTATTCCTGTCGCCGCACACTTCGGCGATTTCCGAGGACGGCTACCCCGCGCTGCTCGAGGCATTCCTCGACAACTTTGCCCGTTACCGCGAACAGGCGCCGCTGCACAACCTGGTCGACACCCAGCGCGGCTACTGAACCCACACTTATTGGAGAACACCATGACTGCACTGTCTGTCGTCACCGCCCCGGAAAACACCGTACGTCAACGGGTCAGCGCCGAAGAATGGGAGGTGCGGGTCAAACTGGCGGCGGCCTACCGCCTGGCCGCGCTGTTCCGCTGGACTGACCACATCTACACGCACTTCTCGGCACGCGTGCCGGGGCCTGACGAGCACTTTCTGATCAATGCCTTCGGCCTGCTATTCGACGAAATCACCGCGTCCAACCTGGTGAAGGTGGACGTGGACGGCACCATCATCGACGACCCGCTGGGCCTGGGCATCAACCAGGCGGGCTATGTGATTCACAGCGCGATCCACCGCGCCCGGCATGACCTCAAGGCCGTGCTGCACACCCACACCCGCGATGGCTCGGCGGTGTCGGCCCAGCGCGACGGCCTGCTGCCGATCTCGCAGCACGCCCTGGCGTACTACAGCCGGGTGGCGTACCACGACTACGAAGGCGTCGCCCTGGACCTGGACGAGCAGCAGCGGCTGGTGGCCAACCTGGGCGACAGCAACATCCTCATCCTGCGCAACCATGGCCTGCTGACCGGGGGTGTCAGCGTGGAGCATGCCTTCCGTGAACTGCACGGGCTGGAGCGGGCCTGCAACATCCAGGTAGCGGCGCAGGCCGGGGGCAACGACCAGTTGCTGCATGCTGCGCCGGCGGCGATTGCCAAGGTGCATGAGCAGTCCAAGCGGTTTTCCGACGGGTTGGGTGAGGGGATCCAGCGGCACTGGGATGCGCTGATCCGGCAGCTGGACCGGGAGGGGCTGGATTACCAGGACTGACAGGTTTTCTGTGGCCTCCAGCTCCCACAAGAACCCCACTGGATTGAGGCCTGTGGTGATCCTGCGGGAGCTGGCTTGCCGGCGATAGGGCCCGAACAAACACCTCATACCCCATTCAAGGATCACCCAATGCCACCATTACACCTGGCCAGAAGCCTGCTGGCCTGCGCCACCCTGGCCTTCACGCTCGCCGCCTGCTCCCCCTCCGGCGAAGATGCCACCAGCAAAACCCTGAACATCGCCTTCTGGGGCGACAACACCACGCTGGTCAGCGTCGACCCGTTCCAGGTCTACTGGCTGGAACACCGCGTACTGTTGCGCAACGTCGCCGAATCACTTACCGACCAGGACCCGGCCACAGGCCGTATCATCCCTTGGCTGGCCAGCAGTTGGGAGGTCAGTGACGACGCGCTGCAGTACACCTTCCACCTGCGCCAGGACGTCTCCTTCAGCAACGGCGAGCGCTTCGACGCTCAAGCCGTGAAAACCGCCTTTGACAGCAACAAGGCTTTCGCGGCACAACTGCCTGCCACGTTCGGCGCCACCTACCTGGCCGGTTTTGACCATGCCGAAGTGGTCGACCCGTTCACCGTGCGCTTGGTGCTTTCACGGCCCAACGCCGGCTTCCTGCAGGCCACGTCCACCACCAACCTGGCCATCCTCGCTCCGGCCTCCTACGCGCTCACTGCTCAGGAGCGTTCGCTGGGCAAGATCATCGGCACTGGCCCGTTCATCCTGGAGCACTACACCCCGGAAGTCGGCGCACGCCTGGTCAAGCGGGCGGATTATGCCTGGGCCTCCGCCAACGTCAAAAACCCCGGCGCCGCCCACCTGGACCGCGTGGAAATCAGCTACATCCCCGAAGAAAGCGTGCGCAACGGCCTGTTCCTGCAAGGCAAGGCCGACATCCTCTGGCCACGCAACCCGTTTTCCGAAGTTGACCTGAAGCTGTTCCAGGCAAAAGGCGCGACCATCCAGAGCCGCTCGTTGCCAGGCCCGGCGCTCAACCTCTACCCCAACACCCGCAACAACCGCCTGCTGGGCGATCGCCAGGTGCGCCTGGCCCTGCAGAAAGCAATCGACCGCACCAGCTACGCCCACACCGTATACAACGCCGAGTTCCCGGTGGTGACCGGGGTGTATGACGTGACCACGCCGTACTTCAAGCCCCAGGCCGACAAGCTGGCCTACGACCCGCAGGGCGCCGAGCGCCTGCTGGACGCCGCCGGCTGGAGCAAGGGTGACGACGGCTACCGGCACAAGGACGGTAAACGCCTGACCCTGCGTTACAACCTCACCCCCGCCGAAAGTGCCGGCGATGTGCTGGTGCAAGACCAACTGCGCAAGGTCGGCATCGACCTCAAGCTGAACGTGCTGACCCGTGCCGAATGGGTGGCCGGCAACGCCTCGGGCAACTACGACCTCACCTCCACCTACATGACGCGCGCCGATCCGATCATCCTGCAGACCATCCTCGACCCGCGCGCCGCCAGCAGTGCCACCTTGGCCACAAACACTTACGAGCCACACACCCTGGCGCAGGCGCAAACCTTGTTCGACAGCGGCATTACCGCCACCCGCGACGAACAACGCGCACAGGCCTATGGCCAGCTGCAAGACCTGCTGGTTGACGAAGCCTCGGCGTTCCCGCTGTACGAGCGCGTGTGGCAAGCCGCCACCGCACCACGGGTCAAGGACTTCCGCTGGACCGCCGAAGGCTTTGCCTTCCTCAGTGACATCCAGGTCGCGCAGCCATGAACCGTTACCTGATCGGCCGCATCGGCCAGGCCCTGCTGGTGTTGTGGGGCGCCTACACCATCACCTACTTCATCCTCTATCTGCTGCCCGGTGACACCCTGGCGATCATGCTCAGTGCATCGGGCATGGAAGCCGATGGCCTGTCGCCCGAAGACCTGGCCAAGGCCCGCGCCTACTACGGGCTGGACAAGGGCATCTTCGAGCAGTACTTCGACCTGCTGTGGCGGGCTCTGCACGGCGACCTGGGCCAGTCGTTGTCACTGAACCGGCCGGTGACCGCGCTGCTGGCCGAGCGCCTGCCGCAAACCCTGGCCCTGGCCGGTTTTGCCATCGCGCTGTCGTTGCTTGGGGGCATCGGCCTGGCCTACCTCACCGCCTACCTGCAATGGCAACCGCTGAAAGTGGCGCTGTCACGCTTGCCGTCACTGGGCTTTTCCGTACCGGTCTTCTGGATGGGGCTGCTGCTGATCCAGGTGTTCGCCTTTGGCCTGGGCTGGTTCCCGGCCACTGGCAGCCAGGGCTTTGCCAGCCTGGTACTGCCGGCGGTGACGCTGGCCATCCCCAGTGCTGCGGTGTACGCGCAGGTGTTGCAGCGCGGGTTCCAGGGCGTGTGGCAGGAGCCCTACATCGCTACCGCGTTCGCCAAAGGCCTGAGCCGTGCGCAGGTGCAGGCGCGGCACGGCCTGCGCAATGCGGCCCTGCCCATTCTTACCCTGGTCGGTTTGCAGGTGGGCAACACAGTGTCCGGGGCGGTACTGGTCGAGACCATCTTTTCGCGCAATGGCGTCGGCCGATTGGCCCAGGAAGCCGTGCTGCGCCAAGACATCCCGGTAGTGCTGGCGATTGTCGCGGTGTCGGCGGCGGCCTTCGTGTTGGTGAACCTGATCGTCGACCTGCTGTACCCGTACCTTGACCCCCGCATCGCCCACGCCACGAAGGTGACCTGACCATGACCGCCGATACTCACCCCCTGCGTGCCGCCGCCCCGCCAGCCACCTGGAAGCGCCGCACTCGCCTGCAGCGCCTCGGCCAGGCGCTCGCCCCTTTGCTGGCGCGCCCGGGCTTCAGCCTGGCGCTAGTGGTGGTGCTGTTCGCCCTGCTGGCGGCATTGGCGCCGCACTGGCTGACCAGCTTCGACCCATACGCCACGTCGCCCGTCGACAAGCTACGGGCCCCTGACGCCGTCCACTGGTTCGGCACCGACGAGCTGGGCCGTGACCTGTACACCCGCGTGGTCTATGGCGCCAGCCTGTCGGTGCAGGCCGCATTGCTGGCGGTTGGCATTGCCCTGGCAGGCGGGTTGAGCCTGGGCGTACTCGCCGGGTTTGCCGGCGGGCGTCTGGATGCCGCCCTCATGCGCCTGGTCGATGTGCTGCTGGCCCTGCCCGGCCTGCTGCTGGCCCTGGCCATTGTCACCGCCATCGGTTTTGGCACGGTGCCGGTGGCGATCGCCGTCGGCGTCGGCATCATTCCAGGCTTTGCCCGCACCACCCGCGGCGAAGTGCTGCGGGTCAAGACCTTGCCCTATGTCGAGGCCGCACGCTTGGGTGGCGCCAGCTGGCGCCGCACCTTGATGCGGCATGTGCTGCCCAATGCCTGGGGGCCAGTGGCCGTGCTGGCCACGCTGGACTTCGGCGCCGCCATCCTGGCCACGGCCGGCCTCAGCTTCCTCGGTTTTGGCGCAGCACCGCCAGCGGCCGAATGGGGCACCTTGATTGCCAACGGCCGGCACTTCCTGATCACCGCCCCCTGGGTGTCGCTGCTGCCCGGCCTGTTCGTGGTGGCCGTGGTGTTCAGCCTCAACCACCTTGCCCGCACCTTCGAGGAGCACCCACGATGAACGACCAGCCATTGCTTGTGGTACGCGACCTCAGCATCAGCTATCACGCCTCCGGCCAGGCTACGCAGGCCGTCAAGCACCTTGCCTTCAGCCTGGCCCAGGGCGAGACCGTGGCCATTGTCGGCGAGTCAGGCTCGGGCAAGTCGACCTTGGCCAACGCCCTGCTCGGCCTGCTACCGGGCACGGCGCGCATCGACAGTGGCCAGCTGTGGGTCGACGGGCTGGATGTAGTGCGCGCCAGCGAACGGCAGAAACGCCAGCTGCGTGGGCGTACCGTCGGCCTGGTGCCACAAGACCCGATGGTCAGCCTCAACCCCACCCTGCGCATTGGCCAGCAGATCGGCGAGGCGCTAGTGCTGGCCCAAGGCGGCCGCTCGCGCAGTGTCGATGCCGATGTGCTGGAGTTACTAGCCCAGGTTGGCCTCGACAACCCGGCGGTGCGCGCCCGCCAGTACCCGCACGAACTCTCTGGCGGTATGCGCCAGCGGGTGCTGATCGCCATCGCCCTGGCCGGTAACCCACGGCTGATCATCGCCGACGAACCCACCAGCGCGCTGGACGTGACCGTGCAACGCAAGATCCTCGATCACTTGCAGCGGCTGGTGGCCGAGCGTGGCATCTCGTTGCTGATCATCACCCACGACCTGGGCATGGCCACCGACCGCGCCGACCGCCTGCTGGTGATGAAGCAAGGCGAACTGGTGGAGCAAGGCCCACCCGCGCAGATTGTGCACGCAGCGCAGCACCCATACACCCGCGCCCTGCTCAATGCCGCACCGGCATTCAGCGCTCGACGCCAGCCCCGGCAACTGGCGCCGGGCGCAAAGCCGATCCTCAGCCTGCAGGGGGTTGGCAAAACGTTCGAGTTGCCCAAGGTAAAAGGCCAGGACAACCGCTTTATCGCGTTGCAGGGCCTGGACTTGCAGGTTCACCCGGGGCAAACGCTGGCCATCGTCGGTGAATCCGGTTCGGGCAAGAGCACCGCCCTGCGCATTGCGCTGGGCCTGGAAACGCCCAGCCAAGGCCATGTGCTGTTCGACCAGCAGGATGTCACGGGCCACGGCTGGCGCCAGTTCCGCCCCTTGCGCCGACGCATGCAACTGGTGCAGCAAAACCCCTTCGCCGCTCTCGACCCGCGTTTCACGGTGTTCGACAGCATCGTCGAGCCGCTGGTGTCGTTTGGCCTGCTCAAAGGTGCGGCACTGGAGCAACGCGCCCGCGAACTGATCGAACGCGTGCACCTGCCTCTGCATTACCTTGACCGCCTGCCCCGCGAACTGTCCGGCGGCCAGCGCCAGCGGGTGGCCATCGCCCGGGCGCTGGCACTTCAGCCAGAACTGTTGCTGCTCGACGAGCCGGTGAGTGCGCTGGATGTATCGGTACAGGCACAGATTCTGGCACTGCTGGATGAGCTGCAACGGGAGCTGGGCATGGCTTATGTGCTGGTGTCGCATGACCTGGCGGTGGTGGCGAGCATGGCCGACCAGGTGCTGGTGCTGCGCCAGGGGCAGGTGGTAGAGCGCGGGACGGTGGCGCAGGTATTCGACAGGCCGATGAGTGATTACACGCGAGAGTTGATTGCCGCTGTCCCCGGGCGGTTGGGTACTGTTGCGGCTTGAGCTTGAAACCCTTGAGAGACTACTTAAGAGGAACGGTCGCGGTGACTACGGGGCCACGCGGTCCGTTTTAGAGCGACCCTGTGTCGCGATGGGCTGCTAAGTGTCGCTATATCAACGTCAGGTTGCGCGCAATGAATATGTTTCACGCGATTCCCGCGGCCTAACATTTCTACCAGTTGCAAGCTTACGGAGAAACCATGAGAGTGAAGTAAAGGGAAACCGGGAGCCTATCAAATGCTGCGTTTCTACCAACAAACTTACCCCACAACTTTAATCCATCCCCCCAAGACTACCCGGATACTGCGACAGGGTCGCCAAGCGCTTGCCATACAGCATAGCGCATCGCGCCCTTCCGATCTGGCCGCTATTGATAGTATGCATTCGCTTCAGGGAGCGATCAGCCCAAATGACCGTCTGTTGATTGTGTACTCCGCTTTTGGCTTTGCTCGTGGAATTGTCGACGTGCCGGTGGGATTCAATGGAGAACTATGGGACCCAGTGAGCCAGCAGTACCCATTAGGCGCTGGCTATCGCTGGCTTTCAACATTGATGCGGTTCACAAGCCCTGACAGGGTGAGTCCGTTTGGCAAAGGCGGGATCAACTCATACGCCTATGCACTGAATGATCCGGTTAATAACTCTGATCCGGACGGCCAATCCAGCGTCGCACGCTTTTTTGGTCGAAAGTATAACTCGTATAAAAAATTGAAGGAAATTTACAGCTGGGGGGAAGACGGCGACGGACTTTACAAAACCACTAACGATTTTTTTCGTAAACCTAAGCTAGTGATTTTCACACATGGTCAAGGGCAAACTATTTCCATAGCAGGACAAAATAAAACACAAGCGCAGCTTACAAGCTGGATGTCATCAAATAATTTAAACCCTAAAGATTATAGAAAAATCACACTCCTTGCCTGCAATTTGGGGAAGACCAATTTTCCTCAACATTTAGCTGACTCGGCCGGGGTTGTTGTGAGGGCTGCGGGTGGCACAATTGATACAACCGCATGGATCCCTCAGAAAGAAGGCCATTATACTAAAATTTCGATGCGGATCAGGCGCTTACCTGGCGATCTTCCCGAAGATGTTTACCGACTAAAAACTTACTCCCCACACCCCAGATAAGCCGTAGGGCAGTAGGGTGATGTTTTAGAAGTTTCACTAAAAATTTACTGCCCAGTGCCCGTGCCGTGCGGGCGACTGAGGCAAGGATGTCCTCGGCCTTTTTTATTCTACCGAAAGGGACTGATGTGTCGATTTCCCTCAGCAACGCGAGGAATTCGGTGCTTCGATGCTGGCGCTTCAGCTGGCCGATGACTTCCCCGGTTGCAACATCCAATGCGGCGAATAGTGAATACACGCGAGAACTGATTGCCTCCGTTCCTGGGCGGTCGATCACTGTTGTGGCTTGAACTTGAGGGCCTTGGGGGCTGCTTTGCGCCCCCAGAAATCTCAGATCAGCCCCAAATTCAAAATGCACATAAAGCATCATTATTAATTACGATTATTTCTGCATTTTATAATTAGCATAGAACCACAAAGCCTTTCACAACCCCACCCCACACCCGCTAAGGTCACTCCAGACCGACCCCTTTCCTGGCGGAGGCCGTCCACCACGACCACCCCAGGAGCCTTGCACGCATGCCACCTCCCTCACCCGCACCCCTGCCTCATCTTCGCCCACGGGCCAGGTGACGCATGGCCGTCCCCATTCCATTTGCAGCACAACCCACAGGTACTCCGATGAGCAAACGACAGATCCGCCTGGGCGCCATGATCCATGGCGTCGGCCACGGCTGGGGCGAATGGCGCCACCCAGAGGCGTTGGCCGATGCCAGTGTCAATTTCGGCTTCTATAAACAGCAGGCCAAGCTGGCCGAGGCGGCAAAGTTCGACTTCGGCTTCATCGCCGACAGCCTGCACATCCACGCCCGTTCCAGCCCCCACTACCTCAACCGTTTCGAGCCGCTGACCATCCTTTCGGCGCTGGCTGCGGTTACCGAGCACATCGGCCTGGTGGCCACGGTCACGGTCAGCTACACCGAGCCGTTCCAGGTAGCACGCCAGTTCGCCTCGCTGGACCTGATTAGCGGCGGGCGTGCTGGCTGGAACGTGGTGACCTCCTGGCTTTCCGGCACCGCCGACAACTTCGGCAAGGCTGAACACCCGCCGCATGCCGTGCGTTACCGGATTGCCCGTGAGCATGTGGATGTGGTCAAGGGGCTGTGGGACTCGTGGGAAGACGACGCCTTTACCCGCGACAAGCAAAGCGGGCAGTTCTTCGACCCGGCCAAACTGCATACCCTCGGTCACCAGGGCGAGTACTTCAAGGTCAAGGGCCCGCTGAACATCCAGCGCTCACCCCAGGGCCAGCCGCTGATCTTCCAGGCTGGGGTGTCGGAAGACGGCCGCAACTTTGCGGCGCAGAACGCCGACGCCATCTTTGTCAGCCCGGAATCGTTCGACGACGCTCACGCCTATTACCAGGACCTCAAGCAGCGTGCCACGCGCCATGGCCGCGACCCCGACGCACTATTCATCCTGCCCGGCATCCGCCCCATCGTCGGCCGCAACGCCGAGGAGGTTGAACAGCGCTACCAGCAGGCCGTCAACCTGGTGAGCATCGAGGATGCCCTGGTTGCCCTGGGTCGCCCCTTCAACGACTACGACTTCAGCCAGCATGACCTGGACGCGCCCTTCCCCGACCTCGGCACCCTGGGCAACGACAGCCACAAGGGCACCTCGGACCAGCTCAAGCAACTGGCCCGTGATGAAGGCCTGAGCCTGCGCGAACTGGCACTGCGCTTCTCGCGCCCACGCAGAGACTTCGTCGGCACCCCCGAGCAAGTTGCCGATGCCTTGCAGCACTGGTTCGAAAACGACGCTGCCGACGGTTTCATCATCAACTCGTTGCTACCGGACGGTCTGCAGTACTTCACCGAACACGTGGTACCGCTGTTGCAAGCCCGTGGCCTGGTGCGCAGTGAGTACACCGGTAAAACCCTGCGCGACAATTTCGGCCTCAGCGTGCCAGAAAACCGCAACACCCTGCGCCGCAAACAGACAGCGGTTGCCTGAGCCCACCCAGACAAGGAGTTTTGTTTCATGAGCCTCGAATTCATCGGCCTCATCGGCCCGCAGGAAAGCAGCGAATCCCAGGCGCCACGTGGCCCGCTGGTTGATCTGAATTTCATCAAGGCCTTCTCCCAGGCCCAGGAATATGGCGGCTTCGACAAGGCATTGCTGGCAGTCAACACCAGTGCGCCGGACTCGATGATCCTGGCCAGCTACGTGGCAGCGCTTACCGAGCGTATCGGCCTGCTGGTCGCCCACCGCCCGGGCTTCCAGGCGCCAACTTTCGCTGCCCGCCAGTTCGCCACCCTTGACCAGCTGAGCGGGGGCCGGGCCTCGATCAACGTCATCACCGGCGGCGATAGCGGCGACCTGCAGCGCGATGGCGACTTCCTCGACAAGGATGCCCGTTATGCTCGTACCGATGAATACCTGCAGGTACTGCGCAACACCTGGACCCGCCAGGAGCCGTTCAACCACCAGGGCACTCACTACCGCGTTGAAGACAACCTGACCTTGGTTAAACCGGTACAGCATCTGCCAATCTACTTCTCCGGCGCGTCAGACGCCGCAGTCGAGGTGGCCGCCAAGCACGCCGACGTCTACATGATGTGGGGCGAACCGTTGGAGCAGGTACGCGAGCGCATCGCCAAGGTGCGCAAGGCTGCCGCCCGCTACGGGCGCGAGAAGCACATCCGCTTCAGCTTGTCGTTGCGACCGATCCTGGGCGGCACCGAGGCCGAAGCCTGGGCCCGCGCCGAGCGTATTCTGGCCGATGCCCAGAACCGCATCGGTATTCGCCAGGGCAACCGCCGCGAGAAAAACTTCGGCAAGAGCAACGCCGGCTCCGAACGCCTGGTGCAACTGGCCAGTCAGCGCAAGGTGCATGACACCCGGCTGTGGACCGAGATTGCGGCGCTGGGTGGCGGTGCCGGTAACTCCACTTCGCTGGTAGGCACTGCGGACCAGGTGGCCGAGGCCGCATTGGCCTACTACGAACTGGGGGTGACCACCTTCCTGTTCCGCGGCTTTGACCAGCTGCGCGATGCGGTGGAATACGGGCAGGACCTGATCCCGCGGATTCGTGCGCTGGTTGAACAGCGTGAGGCTGGGCGCAGCGCTCGCACGGCCTAGACCTCTACTCGCTGTACCGGCCTCTTCGCGGCGGTTCGACGCCTCGACGAGCCCGCTCCCACAGGAAAATCACTGACCTCAAGGCCTGTGCAATTCCTGTGAGAGCGGGCTCGTCGAGGCGTCGAACCGCCGCGAAGAGGCCGGTGCAGGCAAACACTTCCCCAACACCGTACGCCAGCCTTATCAGGACCTGGCGCCTATTCGCCTGCGTGCTCCACCGCACTCCGAGGACATGATGTCTAGAACACCGCTTTTCGCCCTGCCCCTGGCCTGCCTGCTCACCCCGTTCGCCAATGCCGCCCCAACTACCGAAGACCCGCGCCTGGACACCGTCACGGTGATCTCCACCGGCCTGCGAGGCAACCAGCGCACCGTCGCCGACAGCCCGGCCCCCATCGACGTGATCAGCAGCGAGCAGCTATTGCGTACCGGCCGCGCCGAGTTGTCCGAGGCCATCTCCAAACTACTGCCCTCGTTCAACTTCGGCACCAACATTGCCGGCTTCCAGTCCGGCGTGCGGCCACTGAGCAACCGCAGCCTGGGCCCGGCCTACACCCTGGTGCTGGTCAATGGAAAACGCCGCCACAACGGCGCCGTGCCGGCCAGCGGCTCGACCGACAACAGCGGTGCCAACGCCGTGGATATCGACATGATCCCGGTCAGTGCGGTGTCGCACATCGAGGTTTTGAAAGACAGCGCCGCCGCCCAGTACGGCTCGGATGCGGTGGCCGGAGTGATCAACATCATCCTCAAGAGCGCCAGCAGCGGCGGCCACTACGAAAGCAGTTACGGCCAGCTGTACAGCGGCCAGGGCGAAACCATCAAGCTGGCGGGCGACCAGGGCTTCAGCCTGGGTGACGGCGGTTTCCTGCACCTGTCGGGCGAGGCACGCAAGCGCGGCACCGCCAACTGGATCGACAAGGCCGCCCCCGATTACCGCGCCTACTTCGAAGACGACCGCCAGGCCGCCTGGGACCACCGGGCGGTGAAGAACGGCGACCCTGACCTGCGCGCCTTCAACCTCGGTTACAACGCAGAGTTGCCCATCAGCGACGATTTGAAGCTGTATTCGTTCGCCACTTATGCCGAGCGCAAGCTGGAGGCTTTCAACAACTACCGCCTGCCCAACAGCAACGCCTCGATCCCCGAATTGTTCCCCGACGGATACTTCCCGCTCAACAACATCAAGGACACCGACTACCAGTGGCTGCTCGGCGCACGTGGCGCCGCCGGTGCCTGGGACTGGGACCTGTCCACCACCTACGGGCGCAACAAGAACCAGCAGTCCAGCGACCTGACCATCAACCCCACCTACGGCCCGGCCTCGCCAACCTCGTTCGATGACCTGGCGACGTTGCAGTTCGACCAGTGGGTGAACAACCTGGACATCACCCGCGCCTTCGACGGCCTGTTCGGCCTGGCAGTACCGACCCGCGTCTCGGCCGGCCTGGAGCACCGCTGGGAGCGCTTCCAGACCTTTGCCGGCGACCCCATCGCCTACAGCGTCGGGCCCTACACTTACCCGGCTACCCTGGCGGACGGGCGCCCCAACCCGCTCTATGCGCTGGCCAACGGCCAGACCGCAGTGGGCGCCCAGGCTGCGCTGACCATTCGCCCGGAAGACGAGGCCGATGTGAAGCGGAACAACTATGCCGCCTACATCGACCTCGGCCTGGACCTGACGCCGCGCTGGTACCTGGGCGCCGCCGCGCGCGTCGAGCACTACGACGACGACTCGGGCAACACCGCCAGCTTCAAGCTCAATTCACGCTATGAACTGAGCGAAACCGTGGCGGTACGCGGCACCCTGGGCAGCGGCTTCCGCGCCCCGTCGCTGACCCAGAGCGGCTACACCGTCAGCGACAACCGCACCGCGCTGGACGCCGACGGCAATGTGGTGCCGGCCTTGCGCCGCACCGTGGCGCCCGGCAGTGCAGCCGCGCTCGCATTCGGCGGCGACAAGCTCGACCCGGAGAAATCGCGCAACGCCGGCCTTGGCCTGACCTGGCAACCGGCGCGTCGCACCAGCGTTACCCTGGACACCTACCTGATCGACATTGACGACCGCATCCTGCTCACCGAAAACCTCTACGACCGGCAGAACGGTGCCGGTGCCATTGGCGACATCCTCGAATCGCTCGGCCTGGCACGCACCACCTGGATCAACTACTACACCAACGCCTTCGACACCCGCACCCGCGGCCTCGACCTGGTGGGTGATCACACCAGCGAGTTCGGCGCCTGGGGCGATGTGCGCTGGACCTTGGGCTTCAACTGGAACAAGACTACCGTACGCGGCACCCGGGGTACGCCCGCAGCGCTGGCCGCTGCCGGCATCGACGTGGTCGGCCATGGCCGCGAAGGCGACCTGGTGGCAGCCTCGCCGAAAACCAAATGGGTACTGGGCAGCCAGTGGTTGCTGGGCAACTTCACCGGCACCTTGCAGACCACCCGCTACGGCAAGGTCGAAACCTGGCAGCAGAACCAGGCCCAGGACCGCACCTTCGGCGCCAAGTGGGTCACCGACCTGGACCTGTCCTACCTGCTGTTCGACAGCCTGACCGTCAGTGTGGGTGGCACCAACATCTTCAATGTGCGGCCCGACAAGAACGGCGTCTACAACGCCAACGGCAACCAGGCGGCGTACGGCAACCCACCGTTCCACCCAGGTGGCGGCTATTGGTACACCAAGCTGGCCTATGACTTCTGAAGCATCTGCACATTTGCTCCTGGCCTGTGGGCGCGGGTTCACCCGCGAAGCATCCAACCCGGTGCATGGCACCGGCAAAGCCGGTGTTCGCGGGTAAACCCGCTCCCACAGGTGTGCGTGGCACCTTCGGCACTTGGCAATTGACGCAAACCCCGCCCCCATGCTCTCCTTATGCCTCACGTTCAGGTGCCCCCACAGGGGGTGAAACGGGAAACCGGTGCGTCCCAGGCCCTCCAGCAGGGCCGGACAAGGCCGGTGCTGCCCCCGCAACGGTAAGCGAGTGAAGCGTCTTTACCACTGTGCCATGTAGTCCGGCATGGGAAGGTGACGCTTTCCAGGAGCCCTGCTCCTCCTCGCAAGCCCGGAGACCGGCCTGGCGTTCATGAACACCCCGCGGTGGGCGGGCGCTGTTGCATTCCCCTGGGCGGCCCCGCATCGGGGATGCCGCGCTTGCCCGTTGCCCACAAAAAGCAGAGGAACGCGTCATGCCCGTCACCAGCACCAAGCAACACAGCCTTGCCACACCCGTCACCCTCAGCCAGCGCGTCGTCATCGCCGTCGGCGCCAGCCTGCTGGGCCTGTGCCTGGTGTACTTCGCCGGCTTTTCGCACATCGAGGCCGTGCACAACGCCGCCCACGACACCCGCCACAGCGCCGCCTTCCCCTGCCACTGAGTACGCCTGATGATCACGCGCATTGCCCGTACCGCGGGCTTCAGCGGGCTGCTTGCGGCCCTGCTGCTGACCCTGCTGCAAAGCTTCTGGGTCGCCCCGCTGATTCTTGAGGCGGAAACCTACGAATCCTCGGCCCCGGCCGCACAGCACGAACATGGTGGCGAAGTGGCCGCCCATGAGCACAGCGCCGAAGCCTGGTCGCCGGAAGACGGTTGGCAGCGGGTGCTGTCCACCACCGGGGGCAACCTGGTGGTTGCGGTCGGCTTCGCCCTGATTCTCGCCGCCCTGTACAGCCTGCGCGAACCGCAGCGTCTCGGCACCGGTGCGCTGTGGGGCCTGGCCGGTTTTGCCGTGTTCTGCCTGGCCCCGACGTTGGGGCTGCCACCGGAGCTGCCCGGCACTGCCGCCGCCGACCTGGGGCAACGCCAGGCCTGGTGGATTGGCACAGCCAGCGCCACCGCCGTTGGCCTGGCCTTGCTGGTGTTCGCCCGCCACTGGCTGCTGAAGGCGCTGGGCGCCGTGCTGCTGATAATCCCCCATGTGATCGGCGCTCCACAGCCCGAAGTACATGATAGCCTGGCTCCCGAAGCACTGGAGACCCAGTTCAAGATGGCTTCCTGGCTGACCAACGTTGCCTTCTGGGTGGCCCTGGGCTTGCTCAGTGCGTGGCTGTTCCGCCGCTCCAGCCAGGCCTGATGCCAGCGTTCTACGCCGGCTTCGGCTGCCGCCGGGGCTGCCCGGCGGACACCCTGCAAACCCTGCTGCACCACGCCCTGGCTAGCCAGGGCCTGGCGCTTGCCGACCTGCGCGGCATTGCCAGCATCAGCCTCAAGGCCGACGAAGCCGGCTTGCAGCAACTGGCCGCACGCCTTGGCTTGCCCTTGGTGCTGTACCATAGCGCACAACTGCAAGCCTTTGAGCCGCTGCTCAGCCACCGCTCTGCCACAGCCCATGCCCACAGCGGCTGCTGGGGCGTGGCCGAAAGCGCGGCGCTGGCCCTCGCCAGCGAGCAGCCCGGGAGCACAGCCCGGTTGCTGCTGACCCGCCAGGTACTGGGCCCGGCGACCCTCGCCCTGGCCTACTGAACATTTCGCTTCTTTTTCCTGCAAGGACTTTCCATGACGGTGTACTTCATCGGTGCCGGCCCCGGCGACCCGGAACTGATCACGGTCAAGGGCCAACGGCTGATTCGCGAGTGCCCGGTGATCATCTATGCCGGCTCACTGGTACCTGCTGCCGTGCTCGAAGGCCACCAGGCCGAGACCGTGATCAACAGTGCCGAGTTGCACCTGGAGCAGATCATCGCCGCCATGCGCAGCGCGCACGAACAAGGCAAGGACGTGGCCCGGGTGCACAGCGGCGACCCCGGCCTGTACGGTGCCATCGGTGAGCAGATTCGCCACCTGCAGGCACTGGGCATCGATTACCAGATCATACCCGGGGTCACGGCCACGGCGGCCAGCGCCGCTCTGCTTGGCTGCGAGCTGACCCTGCCACAGGTCGCGCAGACGGTGATTCTCACCCGCTATGGCGACAGTTCGCCAATGCCACCCGGCGAACAACTGGGCGACCTGGCGCGCCATGGCAGCACCCTGGCGATTCACCTGGGGGTCAAGCACCTGTCGCGGATCGTCGAAGAACTGCTACCGCACTATGGCGCGCACTGCCCGGTGGCGGTGGTCCATCGTGCCACATGGCCAGACCAGGACTGGGTGCGCGGCACCCTTGGCGATATCGTCGAGCGCGTCGCAGCCAAGGATTTTCGCCGCACGGCGCTGATCCTTGTAGGCCATGTGCTCGGGGACACTCCATTCGCCGAGTCGGCCTTGTACCGTGCCGGGCACGCGCACCTGTACCGCCCTGGCGACTGAGCATTGCCAGCATTGCCACGGGCGTAGCAGACTCCGGGTTCCCGCCTGCGAACAGGAGTCACACCCATGCTGGAATTACGCCCCAACTGCGAGTGCTGCGATACCGACCTGCCGGGCGACAGCCCCGATGTGCTGATCTGCTCCTTCGAATGCACCTTCTGCCGCGCCTGCGCCGATACCCGCTTCAAGGGCCGATGCCCCAACTGTGCCGGCCAGCTGGTGGCCCGCCCGACGCGGGTCGGCCAGGCGCTGGTCAATAACCCCGCTGCCACCCAACGCGTGAACAAAGCACACGCTGCTTGCGCCTGACTCCACACCTCAAACCCGGCATTGCCGCTTTGATAGGGTGATGCCTTTCCCATTGCTTGTAGGATTTTTCAACAACAAGCGCGCGGATTATCAACACTTCTATACTCGGCATTACCAAACCTCGGGATTGGTCGTATCTTGCAGCGCTTCCGATTAACCCACTTGCAGACGTATTCCTGAGTGTTCCAGGAAGCGGACCACATCTTGACAGGAGTTTTCCACATGACAACCGTGCTGATCGTCGACGACCACCCCATTGTCCGACTGTCTTTGCGCCTACTACTGGAGGGTGAACGTTTTCATGTCGTTGGCGAGGTGGGTAACGGCAGCGAAGTGGCACAGGTAGCCCGCGACCTGCGCCCGGACGTGGTAGTGCTCGACATCGGCCTGCCCGGCCTGGACGGCATGGAAGTGATCAAACGCCTGCAGTGCCTGGAGGCAGTGCCCAAGATCATGGTGCTGACCGGCCAGGCCACCGACCTGTACGTGCGGCGCTGTCTGGATGCCGGCATCGGCGCTTTCGTCACCAAGGAAGAAGACCACGATGCTCTGCTGTTTGCCCTCAAGGCCCTGGTCAAGGGCTATTCGACCTTCCCGCAAATGTCGGTCAACAGCAACTCGCTGGAGAGCGAACCGGTACGCCTGGCCAGCCTGTCGAACCGTGAAATGGAAGTGCTGCGGCGCCTGGCGCGCGGCGAAAACAACAAAAATATCGGCACCTGCATGAACCTGAGTGCCAAGACCATCAGCACCTACCGGGGCCGTATCATGGAAAAGCTCAAGACCGAATCGCTGGTTGAAATGGTCGACCTGGCCAAACGCAACAGCGTTTACTGAGCGCTCGGCCGCCATGAAGCGCCTGCTGGCGTGCATGCTCCTGGCCATCGGCCTGTCCGGCCCCGCCGCGCTGCTGGCCGACAGCGAACCTCGCCAACTGCTGGCGCGCTCGGTAAGCGCCGCAGCCCCGTTGCAACTGTCCAGGGAAGACCGGGATTGGCTGAAGCAACGCCAATACCTGGTGCTGGGCAGTTCGCGCCCCGACTATCCGCCCTTCGAACTCAACGCCAGCCAGCAGGACTACGAAGGCATTAGCGCAGACTACGCCGGCATCATCGCCGAGCAGCTGGGCATAAACGTCGAAGTACGGCGGTTCGACAACCGCCACGAGGCCATCGCTGCGTTGCGTGAGGGCAGTATCGACCTGCTGGGCAGCTCCAACGCCTTCGAGGCGGCAGACGCCCAGCTTGACCTGAGCACCCCGTATGCCGACGACATGCCCGTCATCGTCACCCGCGAAGGAACCAGCCTGAAGAACACACCCGACCTCGCCGGCCTGCGCCTGGCGATGGTCGATCACTACCTGCCGGCCAGCACCGTACGCAATCTGTACCCCAAGGCGCAGTTAAGCCTGTACCGCTCGACCCTGGCCGGGCTGGCCGCTGTCGATCTGGGCGAGGCCGATGCCTACCTGGGCGATGCCATCAGTACCGATTTCACGATTGGCAAGAGTTACCAGGGCACGCTGAGAATCGACCACTTCTGCCAGGTCCCTGCAGGGGCATTTGCCTTTGCCCTGGCCAGCGACAACCCTCGCTTGCGTCGGTTGGTCGACATGGCGCTAGCGCGCATCACCGACAGCGAGCGGCTGAATATCCTGCGCCGCTGGAACAGTGGCCACACCAGCCTGCTGCTGCAGCGTCACCTCACCGCCTTGAGCAAGGAAGAGGAAGCCTGGATCGCGGCACACCCCAACATCAATGTCTTGGTCAACACCTCGTTGGCGCCACTGACGTTCAACGACGCCGAACACCGCCCAACCGGCATCACCCTGGACCTGCTGAAACAGATTTCGCTGCGCACAGGGCTGCACTTCAGCGCGGTCGAAAGCGACTCGGCGCAGGCGATGGTCGAGCGCCTGGCCCGTGGCGATGCACAAATGATTGGCGCCTTGGGCTATGGCGCGGATCGCGCGAAACAACTGCGCTATACCCGCCCCTACCTGGTCAGCCCAC
The DNA here is from genome assembly GCF_056098905.1 of Pseudomonas sp. TSO6. Lineage (NCBI taxonomy): Bacteria > Pseudomonadati > Pseudomonadota > Gammaproteobacteria > Pseudomonadales > Pseudomonadaceae > Pseudomonas > Pseudomonas sp. TSO6. Next base: position 65,001 of record NZ_JBLZWV010000034.1, read on the forward strand.
GCGTTCTGGTTGCCCGTAGCGACAGTACTTTCCCGGCACAGGCCAAGGCGCTGGATGGCCAGCGCATCGCCGTGGTACGCGGCTCGCCGCAGCGGGCGCTGCTGCAACAACGCTACCCGCAGGCCCGGCTGGTGGAAGTGGACAACCCGCTCGGTCTCATGGAGGCCGTGGCCGGTGGGGCCGCCGACGTTGCCCTTAGCAGCCATATCAATGCCGCCTACTACATCAGCCATGTTTTCAAGGACCGCTTGCGCATCGCCAGCGTGCTGGACGACGACCCGGCCATTGCCGCTTTCGCCGTGGCCGCGGACCAGCCGCAGCTACAGGCCATCCTCGACAAGGCACTGCTGAGCATTCCACCCGAAGAGCTCGACCAGCTGGCCAACCGCTGGCGCACCAGCACCTTGGTCAGCGACAGCCCTTGGCGCGATTACCGCACCCTGGCCTTGCAGGTACTGGTTTTGTCGGCCCTGCTGCTGGCGGGCGTGGTGTTCTGGAACAGCTACCTGCGCAAGCTGATCAACCAGCGCACCGAGGCCCAGCACGCGCTGCAGGCGCAGCTGGCCTTGAGCCGCGGCCTGCTCGAACAGCTGCGCCAGACCAAGGACGACGCCGAACAGGCCAGCCAGACCAAAAGCACCTTCCTGGCCACCATGAGCCATGAAATCCGTACCCCGATGAATGCCGTGATCGGCCTGCTGGAGCTGGCCCTGGAAGACAGCCGCAAGGGGCGTTGCGACGCCCAGACCCTTCAGACTGCCCATGACTCGGCCATCGGCCTGCTTGAGCTGATTGGCGATATTCTCGACATTTCCCGTATCGAATCTGGGCACATTACCCTGCAACCAGTACCCACAAACCTGGTCGAGCTGGTACGCGCTACAGTACGGGTGTTCGAAGGCAACGCTCGGGCCAAAGGCTTGCATCTGCACGCAGCACTGCCTGCCGAGCCGGTCTGGGTGCTGGCAGACCCGCTGCGGCTCAAGCAGATCCTGTCCAACCTGATCAGCAACGCCATCAAGTTCACCGACCGCGGCGAGGTACAGGCCAGTTTGCTGATACCTCCAACTGGGGGGGGCAGTAGCCAGTCTATCGACCTGTCTGTGCGTGACACCGGCATCGGCATCAGCCCCGTTGATCAGGCCCGGCTGTTCAACACCTTCGTGCAGGCTGATGGACCGCGGGCACGCCAAGGGGCGGGCTTGGGGCTGGTGATCAGCCGCACCTTTGCCGAACTCATGGGCGGCAACTTGAGCCTGCAAAGCGTCGAAGGTGTCGGCACCAAGGTGCAAGTCAGCCTGCAATTGCCAGCCTGCCCGGCCCCGCAACCTGTTGAGCAGCACACCCCGGCAGCCGAAAGCAGCAGTGGCCCGCTGAATATCCTGGTAATCGACGACTACCCTGCCAACCTGCTGTTGCTGGAGCGACAACTGCACACCCTGGGCCATCACGTGACCCTGGCAGAAAATGGCCAGGTCGCGCTGGAGCGCTGGCAGGCAGGGCATTTCGACCTGGTGATCACCGACTGCAGCATGCCGGTGATGGACGGCCACGAACTCACCCGCCGCATTCGCAGCCTTGAAGCCGAACGCGGCCTGCCGGCGTGCCAGATCCTCGGCGTGACTGCCAATGCCCAGGCCGAAGAACGTGACCGATGCCTGGCCAGCGGCATGAACGAATGCCTGTTCAAACCGATCGGCCTGCGCACACTCAAGGCTCACCTGCCCCAAGCCCGCAGCGCCCAAGAGCCGACGCTGCGCAGTAGCGGCTTCAGCTTGGCTGAACTGCGCCACCTGACTCAGGACGACAGGCAACTGACGCGGCATCTGCTGGAACAGCTTTCAATAAGTGTCGGCGAAGACCTCGCCTCTTTGCGCGCGTTGGCACCCGAGGCCTCCGATGAGGCCGTCCGCACCCTGGCTCACCGCATCAAGGGCGGCGCGAAGATGATAAGAGTGCGCGGCGTGGTCAAGGATTGCGAAGCCATCGAGAACGCTCATGCGCGTGGCCTGCCAACGGTTGATCAACGTGAACAACTGCAAATCAGCCTGCAAGCCTTGCTGAACGAGCTGAGCGACGCACTCAATGCAGTTGAAGCGTCGAGCTGATCTGGCTGATGGCATCCACCACGTGCCGCGAACCCTGCTGGATTTCCATGATCACCGTACCGGCCTCATTGGCCAGTGCAACCCCATGACCGGTGCGGGTCAAACTCGACTGCATGCTGGCCACGGCCAGCAGTGACAGGTCGTGGTTCTGCCGTACGACATCGACGATTTCCAGGGTGGCCTTGCTGGTCCGCGCCGCCAGGTTGCGCACTTCGTCGGCCACCACGGCAAAACCGCGCCCGTGATCCCCGGCGCGGGCCGCCTCGATGGCCGCGTTCAGGGCCAGCAGGTTGGTCTGGTCGGCAATGCCCCGTATGGTCAGCACGATCTGGCCGATCACATCTGACTGCTTGCTCACGGCATCGATGCTGCGTGCAGCCTCGTTCAGTTCATGGGAAATCTGCTCGATCACCTGCACCGTCTGCTGCACCACCTCGGTGCCCTTGCGCGCACAGGCATCGGTCTGCATGGAACTGGCATGGGCGGCGTCGGCGGCGGTTTGCTGGGTACTGACCTGACGGGTGATGTCACTGGCGAACTTCACCACTTTGTACAAGCGGCCCTTGCTGTCGAATATCGGGTTGTAGGAGGCCTCCAGATAGACCATCTGGCCCTGCTTGTTGATGCGTTCGAAGCGGTGCGAATGGTACTCGCCGCGGTTGAGCGATGCCCAGAACTCACGGTACTCGGCCGATTCGCGCTCCTGCGGCAGGCAAAACAACCCGTGATGGCGGCCAACTACCTCGTCCAGGCGATAGCCCATGGTGTCGAGGAAGTTCTGGTTGGCCTTGATCACACGGCCTTGCGGGGTGAACTCGATCACTGCCATGGAGCGACCGATGGCCTTGAGCAGGCTCTCGCTCTCGTGCTCCTGCACTACCCGTTGACTGATGTCGGCTGCCACCTTGATCACGCTGGTTACCTGGCGCTGTTCGTCCAGCACCGGCATGTAGCTGGCCTCCAGCCAAACCTCGCGGCCGGCCTTGTCGAGGCGTTCGAACGTACCGCTGATCGCCTTGCCCTGGCCCAGTTCACGCCACAGCTGCTGGTACTCGGCAGTTTGCGCATAGCCCGGTTCGCAGAATAACCGATGGTGTTTGCCCCGCAGCTCGTCTGCGCTGTAGCCCATGGCCTGGCAAAAACGCTCGTTGGCATCGAGGATGGTGCCATCAGGGGCGAACTCGATCATCGCCATCGAACGGCTGATCGCCGCCAATTTGGCTTGCGTGCCGCTCAAGGCCTGGTGAGTGCGCTGGATCTCAACCAAATCGGATTTGCGATGGAAATCGAACATGACGCCGGGCTCCTTTATGCGCGGTGTCCTGAGCATAGATCGCCGTTGGCAAGTCGTGGTTTTTGTGTCGCCTGATAGATCGAGCGCCGCCCGCGCGGCGCTCGATGTCAAACCCAACACTCTACTCAAGGCGTACTCAGGAACTCTCGCGCACCATCAGCTCAAAGCCCAGATCCTGTTGCGTATCCGCCACCCGCTTGCCATCGAGCAACGCCAGCAGCGCCTGCGCCGCGCCACGCCCGACTGCGGCCCGGGGCGTGCGAATCGAGGTCAGGCGCGGCACCATGTGTGCCGAAGCGGGCAAGTCGTTGAACCCCACCATGGCCACCTGACGTGGCACTTCCACCCCTTGGCGCAGTGCCTGCAGCACCGCCCCTTGGGCCAGGTCATCGTTGCAGAAGAAGATACCGTCGACATCCGGCGACTGTTGCAGCAACTGGCTGAACAGCACACTGCCCAAGGCAATCGACGAAGGCTCCGGCGCCAGTACCTCCAGCTCGGCCGCCTGCAAACCGGCCTCGGCCAACGCCTGGCGGAAACCTTCGGCCCGCTGCATTACCCGTGGATCGAGCTGCGCGGCAATGAACGCCAGGCGTTTGCGCCCACGCTCGATCAAATGCCTGGCCGCAGCGCGCCCGGCCTGCTGCTGCGAAAAACCGACCGACAATGCCCCTGGCTCGCCATTGAGTTCCATCATGTGCACACACGGCACACCGCTGGCGGCCAACATCTGCCGCGCCGCATCGCTGCGCTCGAAACCGGTCAACAGCATGCCGCAGGGCTGGTAGGCCAGGTAATTGCGGATCAGGTTCTCTTCTTCGGCAAGGTCGTAGTGATAGTTGCCGATCAGTACCTCGAGGCCACGCGGGCGCATGACCTCGTGAATGGCTTCCAACGTGTCGATGAACAATTGGTTGGACAACGACGGGATCAACACCACCACCGACTGGCTGCGGGCCGAGGCCAGGGCGCGGGCCGCCGGGTTGGCCACGTAGCCCAGGCTCGCCGCTGCAGCGACGACCTTTTCGACCAGTTCAGGCGCAACCGTGCTGACCCCGCGCAGGGCGCGCGAGGCGGTAATCGGGGAAACCCCGGAAAGCCTGGCAACTTCTGCCAAGGTGGGACGACCTGTAGTGCGGGAGCCGATGCGGGACATGGATGTTGTAATTTTACTACTTGCAAGGATAGGGAACGGCCACTAAGGTAGCGCTGTCTCAGGACGCAGGCAATGTAATCTTTGGCAGCAGCCCACACGCGCTCGCTACCAGGCGTCCATACTGCGTAAGGACAAGACCAATAACACCGGGGAGGTGGCTGTTCGTCGGCGACGAGACAGCGCTATCTCACCCCGCAGGAGGTACTGATGAATTCTCCCCTGTCCGCCATCGTGGTGATGGGCGTGGCCGGTTGCGGCAAAAGCTGCATCGGCGCCGCAATCGCTGCCAGAAGCGGCGGCCGCCTGATTGAAGGCGACGCTTTCCACCCTGCCGAAAACATCCGCAAGATGAGCGATGGCATCCCGCTGGACGACAGTGACCGCGCCGGCTGGCTGGTGCGCCTTGGCCAGGAGTTGCAGGCCACCACCCAGGCTGGGGAGCGCCCGATCCTGACCTGCTCGGCACTCAAGCGCCGCTACCGCGACACGCTGCGCGATGCCATGCCGGGGCTGGTGTTCGTGTTCCTCGAACTGTCGCCCGCCGAGGCGGAAAAACGCGTACTGGCCCGGCCCGGGCACTTCATGCCGGCTAGCCTGATCGACAGCCAGTTTGCTGCCCTGGAATCACCACGCGGCGAGCCACTGACGCTGGCACTGGACGCCACCCAGCCCATCGAAGCACTTGCCGAAGCGGTGGACCGCTGGCTAAAGCGTTGCGGTGAGCAGGGCCTGGCGCAAACCGCCTGATCCCGGCGGCTTTCCCGGCTCACCAAAGACAGCGCTACCTCGACCCGTGATCGCGGGTAAAGTTTCAAAACGCTACGCCAAAAACAACGATAAGATCGAGGCCTTCAAACCATGTTCGGACTGGCTACTGACACCTTCCTGCTGCTCGACGCGCTGGTTACCATCATTGGGCTGATCCTGCTGATCACCCACTTCAAAGTGCACCCCTTCGTCGCCCTCACCCTCGCGGCCGGCTTCCTTGGCCTGACCTCCGGCATGCCGGTGGCCAAGGTAATGAAGTCGTTCCAGGATGGTTTTGGCGGTGTGCTCGGCTTTGTCGGCATCGTGCTCGCCCTGGGCACCATGCTGGGCAAACTGATGGCCGACTCTGGGGGTGCCGACCAGATTGCACAAACCCTTATCCGCGCCTTCGGCAAGAAGAACGTGCATTGGGCGATGATGTTCGCCGCCTTCCTGGTGGGCATTCCGCTGTTCTTTGAAATCGGCTTTGTGCTGCTGATTCCGCTGGTGTTCATCGTGGCGCGGCGCTCCGGCGTATCGCTGGTCAAGATCGGCATCCCGCTGCTGGCCGGCCTGTCGGTGGTGCACGGCCTGGTGCCGCCACACCCGGGCCCATTGCTGGCGATCGGTATTTTCCACGCTGATATCGGCAAGACCATCTTCTACGGCCTGATCGTCGCACTGCCCACCGCGATCATCGCCGGGCCGCTGTTCGGCAACTTCATTTCCCGCTACATCCCGGGCAACCCGTCCCAGGAGCTGATGGACCAGATCGCCAAGGAGTCCGACCAGGGCAACCTGCCAAGCTTCAGCATCACCCTGATTACCGTGCTGCTACCCGTAGCGTTGATGTTGCTGAAAACCTTCGCCGACGTGGTACTGCCGGCCGAGCACATCGTGCGCCAGTGGATGGACCTGATCGGCCACCCCATTACCGCCCTGCTCGCGGCCCTGCTGCTGGCCTTCTACACCTTTGGTTCGGCCCGCGGCTTCAACCGCCAGCAGATCATGAAGATGCTTGACCAGAGCCTGGCCCCCACGGCCGCCATCGTGCTGATCGTGGGTGCTGGCGGTGGCTTCAAGCAGATGCTGGTGGACACCGGCGTGGGCAACGTGATCGGGCAGATGGCCGTGCAGGCAGAGATTTCGCCCATCATGCTGGCCTGGCTGGTGGCAGCGGTAATCCGCATCGCGACCGGCTCTGCCACGGTCGCTACCATTACCGGTGCAGGTATTGTCGCACCGGTAATCGAACTGGTACCGGGTGTGAACCGTGAGTTGCTGGTGCTGGCCACCGGTGCTGGCTCGTTGATCCTGTCGCACGTGAACGACGCCGGCTTCTGGCTGGTGAAGCAGTATTTCAACATGACCGTAGCGGAAACCTTCAAGACGTGGAGCATGATGGAAACCATCCTCTCGGTGGTTGGCATCATCTTCATCATGTTGTTGGCGCAGGTGGTGTAACCGTTTATCGGGGTAATGGCACCTTGATGCTTTGGGTAGGGCCAAAGGAAATCATGAGACCTATCCGAAGCAAAGGAGCCTGCCATGCCCCGCTCAAGCATTCTGCTGATTGCCCTGCTCGCCTCGCCACTGGCCCTGGCCGCCGGCACTGGCCCCACCTACCCTGACGACCCACACAACCCGGCGCCACGGCCGGGCGTGGACAGCACCCTCAACCCGATCGAAAAGCCCATGCCGCGGGATACTGACACGCGCATCCAAGGTAACGACCCGGAAAGCCCACCGGCCAAGCAGAATGACAACCGCGATCTGCCGGGGATGGATGGCAGTGGCTCGGAGGGTAGCGGATATCAGGGAAACAGCGGTACCAGTACAGGCAACCCCTGACTACGCTACCCAGTGGTCCACCTTAAAAAATCGCAGGGGTTGGTGTATGCCTGTACTGGCCTCTTCGCGGGCATGCCCGCGAAAAGGCCGACATGGGCAGTAAAGATTGATGAATTACCACTGGCGTTTGTCTGGGCGTGTCAGCCCCAGCTTCTCGATCCTGTAACGCAACATGTCCCGCGACAACCCGAGCATCCGCGCCGATTTGGTCACATTCCAGTCCGTTCGGTCCAGGGTCTTGCACACCAGGTCGCGTTCCATGTCCGGCAGGCTGGTGCCTGGCTCCGGCTCGTGCCGCGGCATTTCGAACATCGCTGGCGCCGGCTGCTGCATCAATGGCTCGTCAATCAAGGTCATGCACAGGTTCAACTGATGCGCCTGCACCACCTCGTTCGGTGCCAGTAGCACGGTCTGCTCCAGCATGTTGCGCAATTCGCGCACATTGCCTGGCCAGCTGTAGCCCAGCATCAGGCTCTCGGCCTCGGCAGAGAATCGCAGGTTCGGCTTGCCATAACGCCTGCCATGATGGGCGAGGAAATGCCTTGCCAGTACCAGAATGTCCTGGCCTCGGGCATACAGGCGCGGCACCTTCAGGGCGATAATGCGCAGGCGGAAGAACAGGTCGCGGCGGAACTTGCCCTGCTGCACCATCTGCTCCAGGTTGCAGTTGGTGGCGCTGATAACCCGCAGGTCGACCTTGCGCTCTTTCACCGCGCCAATCCGGCGGATGCTGCGATCTTCCAGCAGCTTGAGCAGTTTGGCCTGCAGCACCAGGTCCATTTCGCCAATTTCGTCGAGGAACAAGGTACCGCCGTCGGCGGCCTCTACCAGGCCCAGCCGTCGCTCCTTGGCATCGGTGAATGCGCCCTTCTCGTGGCCGAACAGTTCGGCTTCCAGCAGGTTGGCAGGGATTGAGGCGCAGTTGAACTCGATGAATGGGCCTTTGGCGCGAGAACCATCAAAATGCAGGGCGCGCGCCACCAGCTCCTTACCCGTCCCGGTCTCACCTTCGACCAGCACCGGTGGCAAATCGTCGCTGGCCATACGCCGCTCGGCATCCAGCACCTGGCGCAGGGTGTGCTTGAGGGTGAGCATCACCGACGATTCGCCGATCAACGCCTGCAACCCGGACTTCTGCGCCTCGCGCTCCTGGTAGAACGACAGCGTGCGCTCCATGCGCTCGGCAGCCAGTGCCTTGTCCAGGGTCAATTTGAGCTCGGCAAGCACTACCGGCTTGGTCAGATAATGGAAGGCGCCCTCCTTCATAGCCTGCACGGCATCTTCGACATTACCGTAGCCGGTCATCATGATCACTTTCAGGCCCGGCACCTGCACCACCAGGCTGCGCAGCAGGTCGTGCCCGCTCATGCCTGGCAATGAGTTGTCGGTCAGCACCGCGTCGGGCTGCGCCCGCTTGACCTGCTCCAGCGCAAGCTCGGCGCTGTGGCACACGGTGACCTCGAAGCCCTTGAGGCTGAGGTAGGTGCGAATGTTGTCAGCGAGGATTTCATCATCCTCGACTACCAGGATGCTGTGCTCCATGGTCCCCTCCCGCTGCGATATTGAATGTAAGGCTGACGCGGGTTCCTTCCTCTTCGCGGCTGCTCAGGCTGACCGAGCCGCCAAAACGTTCCATGATGCGCTTGACCAGGGCCAGGCCTACACCGAGGCCGCCCTGCTTGGTCGTGAAGAACGGCTTGAACACCATCCGCTCCTGCTGTTGGCTCATGCCTTTGCCGGTGTCGGTGAGCACGAACTCGGCACGCTGGCCGTCCTTGACATTGACCTGGGCGGTCAGCATGCCGCCTGCCGGCATGGCCTCCAGGGCATTGGAGAACAAGCTGTTGAGAATCTGCGTGAGCTGCAGCGGCTGACTGGCCACCCACTGCTCATCAGGCCCTTCGAAATGAAAGCGCACCCCGTTGCGCTCGATCTGCTGGACGAACGCCAGGTGGGTGTCCTCGATGGCCGCCACCAGGTCCACCGCCTCGGCCTCGTCGCTGAGCGGGCGCAACGACACCAGCAGGTCGCGTACCCAGCGCGACATGCGGTCCACCTGGCTGATGATGTCGGTAATGTTCTTCTGCGCTGCGGGGTTGGCGATTTCCTGGGCCAGTTCGGCGCTGGAACGGATATTGGCCAGTGGGTTGCGCAGGCTGTGCGCCACTGCAGACGACATCTCGCCCAGTGCCACGTAGGTTTCACTGGCCACCAGCCGGTCCTGTTGCAGGTTCAGCATCTGCGCCGCCCGGCGCACGATCCAGAACAGCCCGAAGTAGATCAACGCCCCGCCTACCAGGGTCGACGCCCAGATCAGCACGTAGCCGCGCTGGATGCGTCGTATCAGGTCTTGCGGCTCCTTGTAGATCTCCACCATGGCCATTACCTGTTCGCCCTGGCTGTCGAACAGCGGAATGTAGTTCTCGATGAAAAGGTAGCGCGGTTGACGCAAAAACTTCTGCTCTTCGCGGTCATCCTCGGCCTTGTGGTAGCTGGCCGACACCGCCTTGCGCGAGCGGAAGGCGCGATCCAGATCGCTATCGGCTTCTATCCGCTTGCCGATCAGCTCGACGTTGGTGGACCAGACGATGGTGCGGTCGCGGGCGTAGACATTGGCCAGCAAGGTATCAGGCAGGTGCTCGACATGGTCGAGAAATTCGACCCGGGTCGATTCGGCCAGCGCCGGGGTGAACTGCAAGTGCTGCTGGTCCAGGCGCGGGTCAAGCAGTTCACCCATCGTGGTGCCCGGTGGCAACTGCGAATGGCGTACCTCGGCCTGGGCCATGGCCTGAATGAACTGCGCGGTCAGCATCGCATCACGCTGCACGCTATCGCGGACCACAAAGCGCGTGGACACATAACCCAGCCCGCCCGCCACCGCCGTGATGATCAACAGGCTGATGACCGAAAACCAGCGCAACAGGTTGAACTCACGCAATGGCACGGCCAGACCGCTGGCAGTCGCACCGGCCTTGTCGCGAACGTCGTTTTCCAGCATCTGCATCGCGTGGTTCCCGCACAAGGCGTCCGTTCAGAAATGCATCCAGGCCAACCAACAGCAGCCAGTTGATAGCACCCCGCCTGGGCAGCCATAAGCTGCCATGTGTCGCGTGTCGCGCTTCGCCTATCACGCTGCAAGAACTCGGCCAGCGCACAGTACAAATTTAAAATCCCTATTTTTCAGTAGCTTAGGAGTCCATTCTAAAAACCACCTAAAGATCAGACCCCACATTTGGGTACTAATGACCCAAAAACAATTAATTGATTCAAATCAATAGGTTACGCTTTGTTTTTAAAACCATTTAACAATTCGTCGCCAAGCGGAAATTCAACGACACTCGCGTACCATGGCCTTCACTGCTGCTGAGCCTGACCGTGCCGCCGAAGCGTTCCATGATGCGTTTCACCAGCACCAGCCCCACCCCCAACCCACCCTGTTTGGTGGTAAAGAACGGCCGGAAGGCCATGCGCTGCTGCTGTTCGTTCATACCCTTGCCGTTGTCGGACAGGCGCAGGGTCAGGCTGCGCCGGTCATGGCGGACCACCTCGATACGCAGCCGTCCGCCCTGCTCCATCGATTCCAGCGCATTGGCGATCAGGCTGCTGAAAATCTGCCGCAGTAACGCCGGATGCCCCAATACCTGTACCGCCGGTAACGGTTGCAGGTCCAGGCTCACCCCGCCACGCGCCAACTGCACGGCGTAGCTCTGCAGGCTCTCCTGCAAGGCCAGCGGCAAGTCCACCGCGACCGCCTCATCGTTCAGTGGGCGCAGCGACTGCAGCATTTGGCGGATCCACTGCGACATGCGGTCAACTTGGCTGATGATGTCGTTGATATTGCGCTGTGCCGGCCCTTCGTCGAACGCATGGGCCAGCTCGGCACTGGAGCGGATACTGGCCAGCGGGTTGCGCAGGCTGTGGGCCACCGCCGAGGACACCTCGCCGAGGGCCACATAGGTTTCGTTGTTGATCAGCCGCTTTTGCTGCACTGCCAGCAACCGCGCAGCGCGGTGCATGATGCCGTACAGGCCAACGTAGACCAGTGCGGCGCCGACGGTGATCGCCAGCCAGATGAGTATCAGGCCATGCTCGATGCGCACGATCAGGTCATGGGGCTCTTTATAGATCTCGACCATCGCCGTGACGTGCTCGCCATCAGCAGCGAACAGCGGAATGTAGTTTTCGATGAACAGCTGCTCGGGCGGGGTGACAAACTTCTGCTCGGCGCGGGCCTCTTCGAAGTTGTGGTAGCTGGCCGAGACTCGCATCTTGTACTCGAAAGCCCGCTCCAGGTCGTCGTCGCTGTCAATCAGCTTGCCAATCAGCGCCGGGTTGGTGGACCAGATCACCATACGGTCGGGGGCATAGATATTGGCCAGCAGCATGTCTGGCAGGTGGGCGATATGGTCAAGAAACTCGCCGCGGGCCTTGCGCCGGGCATCCGGGTCGACGTCCGGCAGGTTGCTGCGGTCGGTGCGCGGGTCCAGCAGCTCGCCCATTGTACGCACGTTGGGGATCGACACATGGCGCACTTCGGCGTCGGCGATGGAGGTGATGAATTGTGCCGTGAGCAAGGCATCGCGCTCAACGCTCTCATCTATGATGAATCGGCTGGAAATCAGCCCCAGGCCGACAGCCACCGAAAGGATGATGGCGAGGCTGACCCAGGCATACCAGTGCAACAGGTTGAACGGCTTGCGTGGGGCTGTCAGCTCGTTACCGGCAGGCACTTCGATGGCGTCGGAACGGGGGGCGATGTCCATGGCGGGCTCCACAGCTGGGCACCTTCAGAAGGTTATAGCCCAGACCTGGGGAAGCCGTAGTGCTAAATTGATGGCAACCGCCGAAGGGTACAGGGACCGCGTAACCTCTGACAGGCAATTACAGTGGCGAATCATTCGCCAACCCCTGCAGCTTGCGGTATTCGCGCAGCACCGTGGGCACATAGCGCCGGGTCTCGGCAAACGGCGGCACGGCGCCGCGCCGCATCACGGCGTCCGGCCCAGCGTTATAAGCGGCCACGGCCAGGGTGATGTCGTTGTCGAAGAGGGTAAGCATCTGCTTGAGGTATCGTGCCCCGCCCTGCACGTTGTCCTCAGGGTCCAGGCGGTCTTCCACGCCCATTTCGCGGGCGGTATCCGGCATCAGTTGCATCAACCCTACTGCCCCCGCCCGCGAACGGGCCTTCGGGTTGTAGCCGGACTCGGCCTTGATCAGCGCATGCAGCAGGGCCGGTGGCACGTTGTGGATGCGCGCTGCCGTGGCGACCACCTCGGCGTAAGGGCGGCCAGTGATCATCTGCGCATTGGCCGGGCCAGCCTGGGCCGCCTGTTCGCTGATCACTTTTTCATAGTGGCGCCCGGGTCGATGGACGTTGGTCAGTACGTAGCCGCCCTTGGCATCGATGGAGATGTACACATCGGCCTGGGCGGCACCTGCCGCCAGCCAGATCAAACCGAGGATGAGTCCACGCATGATGGTCGCCTCTTTGTCGTGGCCCCCAAAGTGGGGGAAATGCCCCGGAAAACCCGAGGTCGATGACCACGACGCAAGCACTGTGCCGCTTCCTGTTCCGCATGGCGCAAGGCCCCGAGGCAGACGTGCACGGCTGTTGCATGGTGCCTGGCAACCCGTGTCCCCATGCAGTGGAGGGCTTCACCATGCAGCGCAGAACCAAACCGCAACGTGGCTTCACCCTGCTCGAACTCCTGGTGGTGCTGGTGGTGCTCGGCCTGTTGGCCGGCATCGTCGCGCCCAAGTATTTCAGCCAGCTCGGTCGCTCCGAAGCCAAGGTGGCGCGGGCGCAGATAGAAGGGCTGAGCAAGGCGCTGGATTTGTATCGCCTGGAAGTCGGCCACTACCCCAACAGTGAGCAAGGCCTGCAGGCGCTGGTAATCGCCCCCAGTGGCGAAGCGCGCTGGACCGGCCCGTACCTGCAGAAGGCCGTGCCACAGGACCCATGGGGCCGCCCCTACATCTACCGGCAACCTGGCGAAAACGGTGGTGAATACGACCTGCTGTCGATGGGCAAGGATGGCCAGCCCGGCGGTGACGGGGAAAACGCCGAAATTACCAGCTGGCAGTAAGGAGAGTGGCCATGCGCTACAGCCTCAAGGCCCTGGGCAGACAGGGCGTGGTGCAGTTGCAGATCGACGCCGAGGACGCCGACCAGGCCCGCCGCCAGGCCGAGGACCAAGGCCTGCGCGTGCTCAGCCTGCGCAGCAACGGCGGCGCCTTGCGCGGCATGGCCTGGCGACGCGAAGCGGCATTCGACCTGGTGCTGTTCAGCCAGGAACTGTCGACCCTGCTCAATGCCGGCCTGCCGCTGATCGACGCACTGGAGAGCCTGGCAGAAAAGGCCCCTGCATCTGCCACACGCAAGGTGCTGGCCGAGTTGGTACGCCAGCTGTACGAAGGCCGTTCGCTGTCCCAGGCCCTGGGCCAGCAACCGCGGATATTTCCGCCGCTGTACGTGGCGCTGGTGCAGTCCAGCGAACGCACCGGTGCGCTGGGCGACGCCCTGACGCGCTACATCAGTTATCGCCAGCGCCTGGACCTGGTACGGCAGAAGCTGGTGGGGGCCTCGGTCTACCCGTTGCTGCTGTTGCTGGTGGGTGGCGGCGTGGTGCTGTTCCTGCTCGGCTATGTGGTGCCGCGTTTCAGCCAGGTGTTCGAGGGCATGGGTACCGAATTGCCCTGGCTGTCACGGGTGTTGATGCAGATCGGGCTGTTCCTGCATGCCCAGCAACTGCCGCTGGCCCTGGGCACGGTCGCTGGGGTCACGGCGCTTTGGTTGCTACGCCGCCACCCGCGGGTACGGCGCTGGGCATCCTGCCAGTTGCGCCGCCTGCCGGCGCTGCATCAACGCTTGATGATGTACGAGCTGGCGCGCTTCTATCGCTCGTTGGGCATCCTGCTGCAAGGCGGCATTCCCATCCTCACCGCCATGGGCATGGCCCGCGGCCTGCTCGGCAGCGCAGCAGCCCAGGGCTTGGGCCAGGCCAGCCAACGGGTGGGCGAAGGGCTGCCATTGTCCGATGCGCTGGAGGCCGGGCACCTGGTTACACCCGTGTCGCTGCGCCTGCTGCGGGCCGGCGAGCAATCCGGCAACCTGGGCGAGATGCTGGAACGCTGCGCCGACTTCCATGACCAGGAAATCGGCCGCTGGGTGGAATGGTTCGTGAAACTGTTTGAACCGCTGCTGATGACGTTCATCGGCCTGCTGATCGGCCTGATCGTGATCCTGATGTACATGCCGATCTTCGAACTGGCCTCAAGCATTCACTGAATGGCCAGGCCCAGGCTCTCGCGCAGAGTGCTGCCTTCGTAGGCCGTACGGTACACCCCGCGCTCTTGCAGCAGCGGCACCACCTGCTGGGTAAACCGGCGGAACTGCCCGGGGTGGCCGATGTAAATGTTGAAGCCATCCAGCGCCCGCGCCTCGAACCACTCGGTCATTTTTGCCGCTACCGTTTCGGCCGAGCCAACGAAGGCCCCTGGGCGCAGCTTGCGCCCGAATTCCACCGCCTGGCGCAGGCTGAACCCCTGCTCCCGGGCCTGGTCGGCGATGCGCTTGGCGTTGGTGAAGAAACTGCTGCGTGCGTGCTCCAGGCTTTCCTGGGGGAACGGCGCATCAAGGTCGTACTGGCTGAAGTCGTGCCAGCCGAAATTGCGCCCGAATTCTTTGAGGGCCAGCTCGAAGCTATGGTCCTGCTGGTGGTAATGGCGTTCGATCTCGCGGGCGTGTTCGTCGGTATCGCCCACGTAGATCTCGGCACCAGGCAATACCAGCAGTTGCTCGGGGTCGCGCCCCAGCCGCGCAGCGCGGTCTTTCACATCGCGGTAGAACGCCTGGCCCTGCTCGATGCTGGCGGCATGAGTGAAGATGACATCTGCCGTGGCCGCCCCAAGCTCGCGTCCTTGCTGCGAGTCGCCCGCCTGGAAGATCACCGGCTGGCCCTGGGGGGAACGCTGGATATTCAGCGGCCCTACGACCGAGAAGTGCTCGCCCTTGTGGTTCAGGGCATGCATTCGGCTTGGGTCGAGGAATTGCCCGGTCGCGCGGTTGCGCGGGAACGCACCGTCTTCATAGGAGTGCCACAGCCCCTGCACCACAGCCACATGCTCCTGGGCACGGGCATACCGGCTGTCGTAATCGTAGTGCTCGTCACGGCCATAGTTGCCAGCGGTACCGGCGTCACCACTGGTGACCACGTTCCAGCCAGCGCGGCCTTTGCTGATCAGGTCCAGCGAGGCCAGGCGGCGGGCGACGTTGAAAGGTTCGTTGTAGGAGGTGGTCAGGGTGCCGACCAGGCCGATGTGCCGCGTGGTCACTGCCAGCGCCGAGAGCAGGGTCAGCGGTTCCAGGCGGTTGAGATAGTGCGACGGCGAGCCGGGGGTGATGTACTGGCTGTCGACGATGAACATGAGGTCGAACAGCGCCGCTTCGGCCTGGCGGGCGATATCGATGTACCAGTCGATGTTGACGCTGGCATCGGCGGGCAGTTCCGGGTCGAGCCACAGGTTATGCCGGCCAGGGCCGCCACAGCCCATGGTCAGGGCGCCGAGCTTGATTTTGCGAGTAGTCATGGTCATTCCTCAAAAAGGTTCTGCCTGTACCGGCCCTATCGCCGGCAAGCCAGCTCCCACAGGAGCCCCTAAGGCCGAAGCCCAACGGTGTACCTGTGGGAGCTGGCTTGCCGGCGATAGGGCCATTACAGAAGTGCTTAGTGGTCGAGCGCTGCCGCGAACGAGGTATCGAACAGGCTCGAGGCCGGGTAGTTCTTGATCAGCCCCAGCCCGGCAAAGAAGTCCACGGTCTTCTGCGCATCCACGATCACCTGCGGGTTCAGCGGCGCGATATCGGTACGGGCGCGGGCAAACCAGATGCGGGCAATGTCGCGGTCGGCACGGGTGCGTTTGGCCCAGGCATCGGCATAAGCCTCGGTATGGGCCGGGTCGCTCAGGGTCCAGTCACGGGCCTTTTTCAGGCGCTGCAGAAAATCACTGATCTGCGCCCGCTTGGCCTCCACCGCCTTGGCATTGGCCACTACGAAGCTCTGCGCCGGGATCAGCCCTTCAGCCGTGGCCAGCACCCGTGCCCCTTGGCGCTCCTGCTGAGTGACGTAGGGCTCCCAGGTCGCGATCACGTCCACGGAGCCGCCATCCAGGGCATGCGAGGCGTCCAGGGCGCTGAGGTAGCGCAGCTCCAGGGCATCGCGCGGCACGGCGGCCTTGTCCAGTGCGCTGAACAATAACTGCTGGCTCCAGGAGCCCTTCCAGATCGCCGCACGTTTGCCGCGCAGGTCTTCGAGGCTGTGAATGTTCGAGTCCTTACTCGCCAGGATCGCCACGCCATCCAGGTTCTGCCGGCTGACCGCAATCACCTTGATCGGGGCGCCCAGGGCACCAAGGAACAACGGCGGCGCATCGCCCAGCAGGCCGATGTCCAGGCTGCCCACGTTCAGCGCCTCGGCTACCGGCGAGCCGGCCGTAAACTGCTTCCACTCCAATGTATACGGCAAGTCGTCGAGCACGCCGGCCGCTTCCATGACCGCTCGGGCATTGAAGCTCTGGTCACCGACCACCAAGGTTTGCGCGGCAGCGGCCAGGCTGAGGGAGCTGGCCAGCACACCGGCGGCCAATTGCTTGAGGTATCGCACGTTCGTCTCCAGGTACCGTAGGGGTACTTCAGGCCGATCCGCGCGTGCGGTCTCGTGGGGGGCATGGGGGCTGATATATTCACTTTGAATATAACCAGAGCAATGCTTATAAGTTATCGATTAAGCGCAGCGCCGTGAAATTCATTTTGGGCATAACCTAATGCTTTGCCCATGCGCCCATTTCAAAACAGATTCACCAATCTGTAAATGCGTTATTTGCATATTAGCTTATTCGTATTTTTACTTTTGAGAATATTCAGTGCGTTTGCTAGGGTTAACCCAAACCGTCAGCCGAGCCTGAACCATGAGCCAACCCCTGCGCCTTGAGCGCCTGCGCCACTTCATCGACGCGCTTGCGCAACTGGTGGACCAAGAAAACGACGAAGCCACCCTCCTCGACCACGGCCAGAGCCTGCTGCGCAGCCTGGTCGCCCATGACGACTGGTTGCCCGAAGCACTGGCGCAGCCAGACCCGGCCCGTTACCAGCAATATTTGCTGCATTGCGATTCGCGCCAACGTTTTTCCATCGTCAGCTTCGTCTGGGGGCCAGGCCAGCAGACACCGATCCACGACCACCGGGTCTGGGGCCTGATCGGCATGCTGCGCGGCGCGGAATATTCGCAAGGCTTCGCCCGTAGCGAACACGGCGCATTATTGCCAGCGGGTGAGCCTGTACGCCTTGATCCCGGCCATGTAGAGGCCGTTTCGCCGCGTATTGGCGATGTTCATCAAGTCAGCAACGCGTTCGACGACCGGGTTTCTATCAGCATCCACGTGTATGGCGCCAACATCGGTGCCGTCAGCCGCGCGGTGTACTCGCCCGACGGCAGCGAAAAACCGTTCATTTCCGGCTATTCCAACAGCCTTCTGCCCAACATCTGGGACCTGTCCAAAGAGAACCCTGCCCCATGAGTACCGTTGCCACCCGTTCCTACCAAGACATTCGCCAGGCCTTGCTGGCCCATGAAGAACTGGCGCTGATCGATGTGCGCGAGGAAGACCCGTTCGCCCAGGAACACCCCCTGTTCACTGCCAACATCCCCTTGTCCAAGCTGGAACTGGAGATTTTCGCCCGCGTGCCACGGCGCGACACCCGCATTACGGTGTATGACGACGGTGAAGGCCTGGCCAATCAGGCCGCCGAACGCCTGGTGGCGTTAGGGTACAGCGATGTTGCATTGCTCGAAGGCGGCCTGGCCGGCTGGCGCGCCGCCGGTGGCGAGCTGTTCCGTGACGTGAACGTGCCGAGCAAGGCCTTTGGCGAGCTGGTCGAAAGCGTGCGCCATACCCCGTCGCTGGCGGCCGAACAGGTGCAGGCGCTGCTGGACGACAAGGCCGATGTGGTGGTGCTCGACGCCCGCCGCTTCGACGAATACCAGACCATGAGCATCCCGGGGGGCATCAGTGTGCCGGGTGCCGAACTGGTACTGCGGGTTGCCGAACTGGCGCCCAGCCCCGCCACGCAGGTCATCGTCAACTGCGCAGGGCGCACCCGCAGCATCATCGGCACCCAGTCGCTGGTCAACGCCGGCATCCCCAACCCCGTGGCTGCCCTGCGCAACGGCACCATCGGCTGGACCCTGGCCGGGCAAACGCTGGCACACGGCCAGGAGCGCCGCTTCGCCGAGGTGAGCGACGACACCCGCGCAAACGCCGCCCAACGCGCCCGCAATGTGGCCGACCGTGCCGGTGTGCTGCGCCTGGAGCGCGAAGCCCTGGCCGTTTGGCAGGCCGATACCCAGCGCACCACCTACCTGTTCGATGTGCGCACCCCCGAGGAATATGCCCACGGCCACCTGCCGGCCAGCCGCAGTGTACCGGGCGGGCAACTGGTGCAGGAAACCGACCACGTCGCCAGCGTGCGGGGGGCGCGAATCGTGCTGGTGGATGATGACGGCGTGCGGGCCAACATGAGCGCTTCCTGGCTGGCGCAAATGGGCTGGCAGGTCGCCGTGCTCGATGGCGTGTCGGCGCAAGAGTTCAGCGAGACCGGTGATTGGCAGGCTCCCCAAGCTCCATTGCCTGCAGTCACCGCAATCGGCGTCGAGCAGTTGGACGACTGGCTGCAAACGCCAGGCACCGTGGTGCTGGACTTCACCACCAGTGCCAACTACGTTAAACGCCATATTCCGGGCGCCCACTGGGCAATTCGCGCGCAGTTGCCGCAGGTGCTGGAACAGCTGCCAGTAGCCGAGCGCTATGTACTGACCTGCGGCAGCAGCCTGCTGGCACGCTTTGCGGCGGTAGACTTGCAGGCGCTTACGCAAACCCCGGTGTACGTACTGGACGGCGGCACGGCGCAGTGGATTGCGGCAGGCAAGCCGCTGGAAAGTGGCGAAAAGCACCTGGCGGTGGCGCGTACCGACCGTTATCGCCGGCCTTATGAAGGCACTGATAACCCGCGTGAGGCCATGCAGGGGTACCTGGACTGGGAGTTCGGGCTGATTGCCCAGCTGGAGCAGGATGGCACCCACGGGTTCAACGTATTGAGCTGAGGTTGCCGGGGCTGCCAAGCAGCCCCATCATGCCCGCCATCGATGAATGATCCACACATATCATTCAGCGTGATATTAACCTTCGTCCCGTTCGATTCGTGCCTCACGCGCAACACACTCACACTCCGCCCACTACTAATACATTGGCGGAGTTCTCCATGGAACAATCTCTCAAACCCTTGCGCTTTCCCCTCGCTGCCTTGGCAGTGGTGGTGATCAGCGCTTGCGGTCGAACCCCAGACGCCGTGCAGGCTCCCGCCGCGCCGAAGGTCACTGTGGCCAAGGTGATCGAGCAACCGATCAACGAATGGGACGAATTCACCGGCCGCCTTGAAGCCCCGGAAACTGTTGAAGTTCGCCCGCGGGTAGCCGGCCAGATCGACCAGGTTGCCTTCACCGAAGGCGCCCAGGTCAAAAAAGGCGACCTGCTGTTCCAGATCGATCCACGCCCGTTCCAGGCTGAAGTCCGCCGCCTTGAAGCCCAACTGCAACAGGCCAAGGCCACCGCCATTCGCAGCGCCAACGAAGCGCGCCGTGGCGAACGCCTGCGCGACAGCAACGCCATCTCCGCCGAACTTGCAGAATCGCGTAGCAGCGCTGCCGCCGAAGCCCGCGCCGGGGTCGACGCGATCCAGGCACAGCTCGACCTGGCGCGCCTGAACCTCAGCTTCACCCGCGTCACCGCGCCCATCAGTGGCCGCGTCAGCCGTGCCCAGTTCACTGCCGGCAACATCGTCACGGCCGATGTCACCCCGCTGACCAGCGTGGTGTCCACCGACAAGGTCTACGCCTACTTCGACGCCGACGAGCGCGTGTACCTCAAGTACACCCAGCTGGCGCGCGAAGGCCAGCGTGGCCAGACCACCCCGGTGTACCTGGGCCTCACCAATGAAACCGGCAACCCGCACCAGGGCCAGATGAACTTCGTCGACAACCAGGTCAACCCGCGCACCGGCACCATCCGCGGCCGTGCGGTGTTCGACAACCGCGACGGCCAGTTCACCCCGGGCCTGTACGCACGCCTGAAGCTGGTCGGCAGCGCCCAGTACGACGCCATGCTGATCAACGACGAAGCCGTGGGCACCGACCTGGGCAAGAAGTTCGTGCTGGTCATGGACAAGGACAACAAGGCCACCTACCGCGCCGTGGAACTGGGGCCGAAGCTGGAAGGCCTGCGCATCGTGCGTAGCGGCCTGGCCAAGGATGACCGCATCGTGGTCAAGGGCCTGCAGCGCGTGCGCCCAGGCTCGCCGGTCACCCCGGAAGAAACCCCAATGGCCAGCGAACAGACCCTCGCCGCCCTCGCCCAGCAGCGCCAGGCACTGGAGGCCAGCAACCCGGCGCCGAAAGTGGCGGGCAACAACGTGAAAGTCGCCAGCGCCCAGGCGCCACGCGGTTAAGGGAACATACCGATGAACTTCTCGAAATTCTTCATTACCCGGCCGATTTTCGCCGCGGTGCTGTCGCTGGTGCTGCTGATTGCGGGTTCGATCTCGCTGTTCCAGCTGCCGATCAGCGAATACCCCGAAGTGGTGCCACCCACCGTGGTGGTACGTGCCAACTTCCCCGGCGCCAACCCCAAGGTCATCGGCGAAACCGTCGCCGCGCCACTGGAGCAGGCCATTACCGGTGTGGAGAACATGCTGTACATGTCTTCCCAGTCCACCGCTGACGGCAAGCTGACGCTGACCATCACGTTCGCCCTGGGCACCGACCTGGACAACGCCCAGGTGCAGGTGCAGAACCGCGTCACCCGTACCCAGCCCAAGCTGCCCGAGGAAGTGACGCGTATCGGTATCACCGTCGACAAGGCCTCGCCCGACCTGACCATGGTCGTGCACCTGACGTCGCCGGACAACCGCTACGACATGCTCTACCTGTCCAACTACGCCATCCTCAACATCAAGGACGAGCTGGCGCGTCTGGGCGGCGTAGGCGACGTGCAACTGTTCGGCATGGGCGACTACTCGCTGCGCGTGTGGCTCGACCCGAACAAGACCGCTTCGCGCAACCTCACCGCCAGTGATGTGGTAGCAGCAATCCGCGAGCAGAACCGCCAGGTGGCTGCCGGCCAGCTGGGCGCCCCGCCCGCCCCGGGCTCCACCAGCTTCCAGCTGTCGATCAACACCCAGGGCCGTCTGGTCAACGAGGAAGAGTTCGAAAACATCATCATCCGTGCCGGTGCCGATGGCGAAATCACCCGCCTGAAGGACATCGCCCGGGTCGAACTCGGCTCCAGCCAGTACGCCTTGCGCTCGCTGCTGAACAACCAGCCGGCGGTGGCCATCCCGATTTTCCAGCGCCCAGGCTCCAACGCCATCGAGATCTCCGACGAAGTGCGGGCGAAAATGGCCGAGCTGAAGAAGGACTTCCCTGAAGGGATGGACTACAGCATCGTCTATGATCCGACCATCTTCGTGCGCGGCTCCATCGAAGCAGTGGTGCACACCCTGTTCGAAGCCCTGGTGCTGGTCGTGCTGGTGGTCATCCTGTTCCTGCAGACCTGGCGTGCCTCGATCATCCCGCTGCTGGCCGTGCCGGTATCGTTGATCGGCACCTTTGCGGTCATGCACCTGTTCGGTTTCTCGCTTAACGCCTTGTCGCTATTCGGGTTGGTGCTGGCCATCGGCATCGTGGTGGACGATGCCATCGTCGTGGTGGAGAACGTCGAACGTAACATCGGGCTGGGCCTGAAACCGTTGGAAGCCACGCAAAAGGCCATGAGCGAAGTGACGGGGCCGATCATTGCCACCGCCCTGGTGCTGTGCGCAGTGTTCGTACCTGCGGCGTTCATTTCCGGCCTTACCGGGCAGTTCTACAAGCAGTTCGCCCTGACCATCGCCATTTCCACCGTGATTTCGGCGTTCAACTCGCTGACCCTGTCGCCGGCCCTGGCTGCCGTGCTGCTCAAGGACCACCATGCGCCCAAGGACCGTTTCTCGCGGTTCCTCGACAAACTGCTGGGCAGCTGGCTGTTCTCGCCGTTCAACCGTTTCTTCGACCGCGCCAGCCACAGCTACGTCGGTGGCGTGCGCCGGGTCATCCGTTCCAGCGGCATCGCCCTGTTCGTCTATGCCGGCCTGATGGGCCTGACCTACCTGGGCTTCTCGTCCACCCCGACCGGTTTCGTGCCGGCCCAGGACAAGCAGTACCTAGTGGCCTTCGCCCAGCTGCCGGACGCCGCCAGCCTCGACCGCACCGAAGCGGTGATCAAGCGCATGAGCGAAATCGCCCTGAAGCAGCCTGGCGTGGCCGACTCGGTGGCCTTCCCTGGCCTGTCGATCAACGGTTTCACCAACAGCCCGAACAGCGGCATCGTGTTCACTCCGCTCAAGCCGTTCGATGAGCGCAAGGACCCGAGCCAGTCGGCGGCGGCCATCGCGGCTGCACTGAATGCCCAGTTCGCCGATATCCAGGACGCCTACATCGCCATCTTCCCGCCGCCGCCTGTACAGGGCCTGGGCACGATCGGCGGCTTCCGCCTGCAAATCGAAGACCGTGGCAACCTGGGTTACGAAGCGCTGTACAAGGAAACCCAGAACATCATCGCCAAGAGCCACAACGTGCCGGAGCTGGCAGGCTTGTTCACCAGCTACCAGGTCAACGTGCCGCAGGTCGATGCCGCCATCGACCGGGAAAAGGCCAAGACCCACGGCGTGGCGATCAACGATATCTTCGACACCTTGCAGGTTTACCTGGGCTCGCTGTACACCAACGACTTCAACCGGTTTGGCCGCACCTATCAGGTCAACGTCCAGGCTGAGCAGCAGTTCCGCCTCGATGCCGAGCAGATCGGCCAGTTGAAAGTGCGCAACAACCTGGGCGAAATGATCCCGCTGGCGACCTTCCTCAAGGTCAGCGACACCTCCGGGCCGGACCGCGTCATGCACTACAACGGCTTCATCACCGCAGAAATCAACGGTGCCGCAGCCCCGGGCTACAGCTCTGGCCAGGCCGAAGCTGCCATCGAGAAGCTGCTGAAAGAAGAACTGCCCAACGGCATGACCTTCGAGTGGACCGACCTGACCTACCAGCAGATCCTCTCGGGCAACACCGCACTGCTGGTCTTCCCGCTGTGCGTACTGCTGGCGTTCCTGGTGCTGGCCGCCCAGTACGAAAGCTGGAGCCTGCCGCTGGCAGTGATCCTGATCGTACCGATGACCCTGCTTTCGGCCATCACCGGTGTGATCGTGTCGGGTGGCGACAACAACATCTTCACCCAGATCGGCCTGATCGTACTGGTGGGCCTGGCGTGCAAGAACGCGATCCTGATCGTCGAGTTCGCCAAGGATGAACAGGCCAAAGGCCTGGATCCGCTGGCTGCGGTACTGGAAGCCTGCCGCCTGCGCCTGCGGCCGATCCTGATGACTTCGATTGCCTTCATCATGGGTGTGGTTCCGCTGGTGTTCAGCTCTGGTGCAGGTTCGGAAATGCGCCATGCCATGGGTGTGGCGGTGTTCTCGGGGATGATCGGCGTGACCGTGTTCGGCCTGTTCCTGACCCCGGTGTTCTTCTTCCTGATTCGCCGTTTCGTCGAGCGTCGCCAGGCCCGCAAGGCCGAGCGCGTTCAAGTGCTGGAGAACCATGCATGAACCTGCTCAAACCCCTGACCCCAAGCCTGCTGGCACTGGCCCTGGCAGCCTGTGCGGTAGGCCCGGACTACCAGGCCCCGGCAACCGAACCTGCACAACTGAGCAGCGATGTGCAGGCCAAGGCCTACGACCGTAGCCGCTTCGAAAGCCTGTGGTGGAGGCAGTTCGACGACCCGGTGCTGAACCAGCTGGTGCAGGCGTCGCTGGACGGCAACCGTGACTTGCGCGTGGCCTTCGCCCGCCTGAAATCCGCCCGTTCAATCCGCGAAGACGCCGAAAACGACCAGTTCCCGGTGGTCACCAGCCGCGCCAGCAGCGACATCGGCAAGGGCCAGATCCCCGGCCAGACCACGCAGCGGGTGAACAGCGAGCGCTATGACCTGGGCCTGGACATGGCCTGGGAGCTTGACCTGTTCGGCCGCATCCAGCGCCAGATCGAGGCCAGCGAAGCCCAGGAAGCGGTAGCCGCGGCCGACCTGCAACAGTTGCAGGTCAGCCTGATCGCCGAACTGGTCGATGCTTATGGGCAACTGCGCGGTGCGCAATTGCGCGAGAAGATCGCCTTGGCCAACCTCAAGACCCAGCAGGAATCGCGGACCATTACCGAAACCCTGCGCGATGCCGGCGTGGGCAATGACCTCGACGTGGTACGTGCCGATGCACGCCTGGCCGGGGTCGAAGCCACCGTGCCGCAACTGCAGGCCGAACAGGCACGGGCGCGGCACCGCATCGCCACCCTGCTCGGCCAGCGCCCGGACGCGCTCAGCGTAGACCTGTCACCCAAGGACCTGCCGGCCATCGCCAAGGCGTTGCCGGTGGGTGACCCGGGTGAACTGCTGCGCCGTCGCCCGGACATCCGCAGTGCCGAGCGCCAGCTGGCTGCCGCCACCGCCAACGTCGGCGTGGCCACGGCAGACCTGTTCCCCCGTGTCAGCCTCAGCGGCTTCCTTGGCTTTACTGCCGCACGCGGCTCGCAGATCGGCTCCTCGGCAGCCAATGCCTGGGCGCTGGGCCCAAGCATTACCTGGGCAGCCTTCGACCTGGGCAGCGTGCGGGCCCGCCTGCGTGGCGCCAAGGCCGATGCCGAAGGGGCGCTGGCCAACTACGAGCAGCAGGTATTGCTGGCCCTGGAAGAATCGGCCAATGCCTTCAGCGATTACGACAAGACCCAGCAGCGGCTCCTGTCGCTGATGCGCCAGAGCGACGCCAGCCGCAAGGCAGCGGAGCTGGCCTCGATTCGATATCGCGAAGGTACGGTGGACTACCTGGTACTGCTCGACGCCGAGCGCGAGCGGCTGAGCGCCGAGGATGCGCAGGCCCAGGGTGAGGTCGATCTGTACCGCGGTATCGTTTCCATCTACAAGGCCCTGGGCGGCGGCTGGCAACCGGAGACCGTGGCCAGCACACGCTGACACACCCGTTTCAACGACTCCTTTGGTTGGCTCCTCCCCCAACCGTTTGCCCCGCTGGCCTTGGTCTGCGGGGCTTTTTTATGTCGTTGAATCTTCAGCGCCTGCGAGAACGAGCGCCGCCCGCGCGGCGCATCGCGAGCTGCGCTCGCTCCTACGTTTGTTTCGGGCCAATCGAACCTGCGAGATACGCGCGCGACCGCCTTGGTGCCTGCACTCGGTTGCATTTACCCCCCGGCTGGCCCAAGCTCTGCCCTTCCCGCCGCCACGGACCGTCCGATGCACAGACGCAACCGCTACCTGATCGCTCTGCTGCTGTTGATCCTGGTATCGGCCCTGTTCGGTTACCTGTGGCGCGATGAGCAGCCAGCCCCGCCGACCTTGCCCGCACACAGCTATGCCAAGGCGCTGCGCCAGGCCCATGACGGCCAACCCGGCGCTGCGCGCGTGCTGTACCAGCAATTGCAACGCGACGATCTGCCCCCTATCCGCCGCGCTGCACTGTATGCCGAGTTACCCAACTACCCCTCCCCCCAGGCATTGAAACTCGCCCGCCAGGACCTGGAGCATGCCGACCCGCTGGTGCGCCGTGCGGCCATTGCCGGTATCCGCCGCCTGCTGCCGGCGGCGCAGCGCAGCCTGGTGCTCGGGCCATTGCTGGACGACGACGAACAAAGCGTGCGCTTTGCTGCCGTGGATGCCCTACTGGGCCTCGATCCCGATGCCATCGGCCTGTATTTCGGCCCGTTGCAGGCAGCCCTGGAACAATACCAGCAGGCGCTCGAGCAACAACCCGCGGATGCCGACGCCCAAGTACACCTGGCGCGCCTGTACCTGCACGAAAACGACTACACCCAGGCAGCCACGGCCTTGCAGCGGGCGCTGGAGGTTGCACCCGGCAACCTCGACGCCCTTGCCACCCAGGTGCGCCTGCTGGAGCGTCAGGGCCACCACGATGCCTCGCGCCAGGTCTTGGGCAAAGCCTTGGCGCTAAGCCCCGACTCAGCCTTCCTGCAGTACGAGCTGGGGCTCTGGCTGAACCGCCACGAGCAGCGCGAGTACGCCTTGCTGGCTTTGTCCCGCGCCGTCGAACTGGACCCGGACAACGCCGACTACCGTTATACGCTGGCAGTCACGCTGCACGAGCTGGAACAACTCGACGCCGCGCAAAAGCAGCTGGAAACCGTGCTCAGCCGGCAACCGGCCAACCGCCGGGCGCGGGTGCTGCTGATCCAGTACTCGAAAGAGACCGGGCAATTGCAGAACGTACAAGTGCTGCTGGCCGAGCTGGAGCGTCAGAACCCAGACGACCCCGTATTACAACAGGGCCTGTAGGCAACACCTGAATATTGTTGAACCCTGAGCGTGTGCCCAGGGTCCAGTGGGTATCAGGCCACCCTACAGGAGAGTCGTTTTGGCCCATTCACTGGCGCTGGATGAACGTGCCTTGATTCTGGCACCTCCGCCATTAGCGGCGGATACCTCGCGCCTGCTCGCCTCCGCCGGCATCGATAGCCTGTGCACCGTCGACCTGGCCAACCTGCACAGCTGCCTGGCTGAAGGCGCAGGCCTGGCAATCATTGCCGAGCAAGTGTTCAGCCAGGGCCCAAGCGCGTTGCTGCAAGCATTCCTCGACCAGCAACAAAGCTGGTCGGACCTGCCTATCGTGCTGCTGATCCAGGGTGCCTGGTCGGCCACGGGCGCGAGTAACCACCCGGTGGGCAATCTTCTATTGATGGTCGCCCCGTTCGACAATGCCCAACTGCTGCACATGACCCGATCGGCCCTGCGCAACCGGCGCCGGCAATACCTGACACGCGACCAGTTGCAGGACCTGCAGCAGCGTCTGAACACCCCGGTCGCATCGTCAGACCAGGAGCAGGAACGCAACGAGTTCGCCCACTACCAGGCACGCAAGATGGAAGCCATTGGCCAATTGGCCGGAGGGGTTGCGCATGACTTCAACAACCTGCTCACCAGCATTGGCGGCAGCTTCGAGCTGATTGAACGGCGCCTGCATCAAGGCCGCTGCGATGGCCTGGACAGCGTGCTGCGCATGGGCCGTGAGGCAGTTGCACGCGCTGCCCGCCTGACCCACCGCTTGCTGGCGTTTTCCTCCCGCCAATCGCTGCACAGCCAGCGCGTCGACCTGCACAGCCTGCTTGAGGTGGAACGCCTGAAGGCCTGCCTGAACCCTGCCGTAACCCTGCACGTGCACATCGCCAAAGGGCTGTGGCCCGTAGAAGCTGATAACAAGCAGTTGCAGGAAGCCCTGGACAACCTGCTGCTCAATGCCAGCGAAGCCATGCCCAATGGCGGCCAATTACGAATTGAGGCGAGCAACCAGCACATCGAGAGCACACAATTCAGCGGCGGAACCCTGTGCGCCGGTGACTATCTGCGCCTGAGCATCATTGATGACGGCCAGGGCATGGCGCAAAGTACGATGGAGCACGCTTTCGAGCCCTTTTTCAGTACCAAGGCGATCGGCCAGGGCATTGGCCTGGGCCTGTCGATGGTGTACGGCTTCAGCAAGCAGTCCCGCGGGCATGTCACGCTGCACAGCCAGATCGGCCAAGGCACCCAGGTAGACCTGTTCCTGCCGCGCCACATCGGCCAGCCCAGGGAACCGAGCAAGCCGATACCTGTGCAAGTTCCCCGAGGCCGTCATGTGCTGGTCGTCGAGGACGACCCCCATGTACGTCAATTGTTGTGTCAGGCGCTGCGCGAGAGCGGCTTCCCCTGCCACAGCGCGTCCAACGCCACCCAAGGCCTTAAAGTCCTGCGCTCGGCACAACCCGTGGACCTACTGGTCAGCGATATCGGCTTGCCCGGCATGAATGGCCGGCAACTGGCCGAAATTGCACGCAGCCTGCATCCGCATTTGCCGGTGCTGTTCATCACCGGCTACGCGGAAACGGCCATGGCCCGCGAGGGGTTTCTTGACGCGGGCATGCACCTGATCTGCAAACCGTTTGAACTGAAAGAAATAAAGGCGCACGTAACGCGGATTCTTGCCGAGTCCTGAAACCTATTGTTGGTCGAGCATGGTTAGCGCCTGATCGGCAAGGTCCGCCAGCAAAAACGGCTTGTTCATCAATGCCGTTCCCGGTTGATCGAGCAACTGCGCTTCAACAGAATGGTCAGCATAGCCGGTGATGAACAGAATTTTCTGAGCAGGCACCTGCATGCGCATGGCCTTAGCCACTTGCCGGCCACTGAAGCCGCCCGGTAAACCGATGTCGGTAATCACCAGGTCAAAGGGATCATCCAGGCGAAAGCGCTCCAGCGCAGTATTGGCATCACTCGCATCAGTGACCACAAAACCCCGTTCGGTCAGGTATTCGCGCATCACGGTACGTAAGTTGAGCTCGTCATCTACCAGCAGTAGACGCTCGCCCCGGGCCATACTCTGGGAGCGCAGCCGGGGTTTGGGCTCTTCGGGTACCGGCTCATGGCATCTTGGGAACAGCATGGAAACCTTGGTGCCTTGGGTCGGGGCCGATTCGATCCACGCATACCCCCCCGATTGACCGACAAAGCCATACACCATCGATAGCCCTAGCCCGGAACCACGTCCGATCGCCTTGGTGGTGAAGAATGGCTCAAAGGCCCTGGAAATTTCCTCTGCCGACATGCCATGGCCGTCATCCTCGACATGCAAGGCCACATAGTCGCCTGGCGGCAGGCCACCCTCATCGGGAAAACTGGCCGTTAACCGCTCGTTGACGCTGCGAACAGTGACATTGCCACGCTCCAGGCAAGCCTCCCGGGCATTGGCGCATAAGTTGACCAAGGCATTTTCAAGTTGGGGAATGTCCAGGCATACCGCCCACGGCGCGACATCCAGTTGCCAGTGCAAGCGCATCTCTGCGCCCAGCGCCTTGAGCAGCAACGGCTCGCTTTGCCGTAACTGCCGATTGAAGTCCAGGGTCTTGGGTGCAAGTGGGTGATGCCGAGAGAATGCCAGCAGGCGATGAGTCAGCTCCATCGCACGCTGCACGGAGTCGCGAGCGACCTCCACATAGGTTTCAATCCGCTCCATGCGCCCCTCCTGCAAGCGCCGCTGCAACAGTTCGAGGCTACCACCGATACCAGACAGCAGGTTGTTCATCTCGTGGCCCATGCCCGCGGCCAGCTGCCCCACAACCTCCATGCGTTCACTGTTGCGCATCAGCGCTTCAGACTGACGCGCGGCCTCTTCGCGGTCTTCGGTGATATCCCGACCGACTGCCGTCAGCAGGCTGCCGTCGAACCGGGCACTCCAGCTAAACCAGTGATAATGGCCATCGCGGTGGCGCAAGCGAGTCTGCACCTGCTCGGCATCGTGGTACTGCAGGAGCCCGGAGACCGCCACCTGGACCTCGGTGCGATCCGCCGGATGCACCAGCTCCAGTAACGGCAGATCATGAACCTGCTCTTGGGTCCAGCCCAGAATGCGGTACCAGGCCGGGTTGGCGGCATGCACCCTCAGCTCAGGGGTTATCGTCATCATTGCATCACGCGACAACTGCCAGATCTGCTCGCGCTCGGCCACATGCCGCTCTATCTGCCGTTCAAAGCCTTGCGCCTGCTCCCGCCAATGATGATGCGCCTCAACGCTGGCCGTAGTCTCGATCACCGTGTGCAGAAAACCCGCCACGTTGCCAAGTTCATCGTGCAGTGGTGCATAACCGAACGCGCACCACAGCGGCTCGCTGCCTTCGCCGCAGACGATACGCTGGGGCGGGTCCTCGACAAAGTTCGAACGCCCTTCAAGCGCCTTGAACACCCAGGGCCCCATTGCCGGCCAGAGATCACTCCACAGCGCATCGAACCCGTTGCCCAGTGCATCCGGTCGGGCGGTCCGCAGCGCCCGATAGCCATCGTTGTGAACCACGCAGAGGTCCGTCCCCCAGACCACTGCGCAGGGAAACGGTGACAAATGCATCATGTCGACGGCAATGCGCAACGATGCCGGCCATCGCGGCAACGGCCCAAGGGTTGTACGCCCCCAGTCAAATTGCGCAATTCTATCGCTCATCAGGTCGAGCGATGGCGATACGGGCGTTGCCAAGGTGAGCTGCCGCGCAGGTTTGCGCGGCGTACCGTGTACGGCCAATAGCGTTACTCCAGCAATGCAAGGATTCACCCCGAGTGCCGAAGGCTACCCCCGAGGGTTTCGTTCAAATTAGCACAGCATAAGCTGCGCACTATGGCGTACGTGCGCCTGGCAGCTATGCTGATTAGGTTTTCTCCGGGCCAGGGAGCAACGGCCCATCCAGGTTGCCGACAGGAGCGTGGTCATGAGCAAGAAAATGCTGGTAGTGCTGACCAACACAGCCAAGTATCCGACCTTGAAACGTGCGACGGGGCTGTGGCTGGGTGAAGCGGTGCACTTTGTCGAGAAAGTCGAAAAGGCCGGCTACATGGTCGATTATGTCAGCCCAGAGGGGGGCTATGTCCCTGTCGACCCACACAGCCTGCAGATGGCCCCCGACTTGGACTGGCAATGGTATGACGACAAGCGCTTCATGACCCGCCTGGGCACCAGCTTGAGCCCTGGCCAGGTAAAAGCCGAGGAATACAGCGTCATCTATTACACCGGTGGGCATGGGGTGATGTACGACTTTGCCGAGAACAAGCCGCTGCAGGAGCTGGCGCGCAAGGTCTACGAAAAAGGCGGCATTGTTGCCGCGGTATGCCATGGCGTGGCCGGCCTGCTTAACATCAAGCTCAGCGACAACAGCCTTCTACTGAAAGATCGCAAAGTGACCGGCTTTTCCGATATTGAGGAACGACTGGTCGAGCTGGACAAGGTGGTGCCTTTCTCGACGGAAAAAGAGCTAGTTGGCCGGGGCGGCGAGTACAGCAAACATGTTGACCCGTGGAAGCCATACGTCGTCGAGGATGGTCTGCTGATCACCGGTCAGAACCCAGATTCCACTGCGCTGCTCGCAGAGAAAGTACTGGAGAAACTCAACGCCAAGTAAAGCCTTACATCAGCCTTCTGGTTTTCCTGTCGCGCAGACTGACGCGGACTACAGCCGGCAGGTCATCGAATGCATAGGCTCTGGGCTCAGCTGTACACCACGAACAGCTTCTGCCCGGAGAACTAATGCATCATGTTGAAAATCATGCACGCCGGGCGCCGCCTGCGGGAGCTCCTGCTGCTCACCACTGTAGGCTTGGTGCCTGTGATTTCCGGTTTGCTGGTGATGATTGTTCAACTGGAAATGAAGCTTGAGGAAAACGCGGCCATTTCCGTTCAGGAAGCGGTTTTCAGCATTGACCAGGCACTGAATCGACTGCAGGAGGCTGCCCAGCGCACCCTGCCACTGGCAGGCAAGCCCTGCCAAGGCGTTAACAGCACTTTACAGGAGCAGGTCGTGAGCCGTTCCATGCTCAGGTCGTTGACCCTGGTAAAGGGCAATGAAGCCTACTGCAGCAGCGCTTCAGACTCACTTGACCACTTATCTGCCTTCGCCTCATCTGGCCAACAGGTCGAACTGTCCTATGGCCAACCTGACAGGCGCCGCAAACTGCTGGTCAACTTTTACCTGCAAGGCAACGAAAGCGGCGTAATCGTGACCGCTTATGCCTCACAGCTGCGCAATGAACTGGATGCCTTTCAGGACGGACTGACGCTGCTGGTGGAGTTTGGCAACCGCTGGATCTGGAGCGAAGGCGATAGCCGTGACGCACAGCGCCCTTCGCAGTCCGAGTTTTTCGCCACCGCGTTGTCGGCCAAATATGGGTACAGGGTAAAAGGCGGCTACGCACAGGGTTACACCGCCCAGGAAATCCGCCAGTCCATGCTGCAGATCCTGCCCTCGTTGGTGCTGGTGGGGACCGTGACCGGCCTGATCGTCTATCTGGGCCTGTTCAGGGCACGCTCCAGCAGCCGGGATAGAGCCGCCAATGCTACATGAAGGCGGCGCTACCCAGAGGGTATCAGTCGGTGCTCAGCACACCGCGGCGTACCTGGTCACGTTCGATGGATTCGAACAACGCCTTGAAGTTGCCTTCACCAAAGCCATCGTCACCTTTGCGCTGGATGAACTCGAAGAACACAGGGCCGAGCAGGGTTTCCGAGAAAATCTGCAACAACAGGCGTTTGTCTTCGGGCTGCGAGGCACCATCGAGGAGGATGCCGCGTGCTTGCAACTGGTCGACCGGCTCGCCGTGACCAGGCAGCCGCTCTTCAAGCATTTCGTAGTAGGTTTGCGGCGGCGCAGTCATGAAGCGCATGCCAAAGCCCTTCAGGGCATCCCAGGTCTTGAGCAGGTCGTCGGTCAGGAAGGCCACGTGCTGGATACCTTCGCCGTTGAACTGCATCAGGAACTCTTCGATCTGGCCTGCACCCTTGGACGACTCTTCGTTGAGCGGAATGCGGATCATGCCATCGGGAGCGGTCATGGCCTTGGACGTCAGGCCGGTGTACTCACCCTTGATATCGAAGTAGCGGATTTCGCGGAAGTTGAACAGCTTCTCGTAGAAGCCAGCCCAGTAGGCCATGCGCCCGCGATAAACGTTGTGGGTCAGGTGGTCGATGATTTTCAGGCCGGCACCCACCGGGTTGCGGTCAACACCTTCGATGAAGTTGAAGTCGATGTCGTAGATCGAGCTGCCTTCGTCGAAACGATCGATCAGGTACAGCGGCGCACCACCGATGCCTTTGATTGCCGGCAGGCGCAGCTCCATCGGCCCGGTTTCGATTTCAACCGGCTGGGCGCCCAGTTCCAGGGCACGGGCATAGGCCTCATGGGCATTGCGCACACGGAACGCCATGCCGCACACCGACGGACCGTGTTCGGCTGCGAAGTACGAGGCGATGCTCTTGGGTTCGTTGTTCAGGATCAGGTTGATGCCACCCTGGCGGTACAGGTGCACATCCTTGGAACGGTGGCTGGCCACCTTGGTGAAGCCCAGAATCTGGAAGACCGGCTCAAGTACGCCTGGGGTCGGCGAAGCCAGTTCGATGAATTCGAAGCCCATCAGGCCCATTGGATTGTCGAAGATATCAGCCATGTTCGTGTCCTCATCTGCAGCGAAATATTATTGATTGCGTAGGATGTGGGACAGAAACGGCGGTGCGCAGGGGATGCCTCGCACGCTGCGGGCGAGGAAGTCACCTATGATCAGCTTGAACCCATGGTATGTCATATGGACCCATTCTCGGCGGGCTTGATCCTTCGGTATTGAAGGACCTTATTGTTGTATTCGTAAATGGATTCTACATTGCGTAAAAACGTTTGTCGCGTTTTAGTTGGCCGCGTGTCCCGACAAGCGGCTATCCTCTCGTTACCCTTCTCATAGATCATTCCCGCATGCCTCTTACCGCCAAACGCCGCGCCAGCCTGAGCTGGCGCAACCTGCTGCCCTGGGTCGTCGGCGTGCTGCCGGTATTGTGCGGCCTTGCCGTGATGAACTGGCAGGTAGAGCGCGAGATGCAGGCCAGCAGCCAGGCCACCACCCGCCAGGCGGTGGAGCACGTCGAACGCATCCTCGACAACCTGTCCCGTGCTGCCAATGCGCTACTCCCCCTGACTGCCAGCCCTTGCGACCAGGTCCAGCTTACGCTGCGTGCCCAGGTGACCCGCAATGCCTTCGTGCGCTCGACCAACTTGTTCAGGCACAACAACCTTTATTGCACCTCGCTGTTCGGCGAATTCGACGAGCCCGTCAACGCCAGCGACTACACCGATGGCAAGCTTTGGCTGATGGACGGCAACTCGGTCACCCCGGGGCATCCACTGTTGGTGTACCGCGCCAGCGACGGCGACAACGGCGCAATCACCACGGTGGATGGCGACCATTTGTTGACCGCATTGCGCCTGATCGGCCCGGATGAAGAGCTGCAAATACGCGTAGGCAACGCCTGGATGGGCAAGGACGGCGTTGTACACATAGGCGCACCACCTGCCGCAGCCAGTGCCCACGTGTTGCTGGGCTCGACGCGTTACCCGTTCAGCGTGCAGGGCGGCTACAGCGCCGACAAGCAAGGCCAGTTGCTGCGCAGCCACTACCCTGCCCTGCTCAGCCTGCTGCTGGTACTGGGGGCCGTGGCCGCGCTGGTCTGCCGCTGGCAGATTCGCCGCGCCACCTCGCCCCGCGCCGAGCTGGATCGGGCCCTGCAGGCTGACGAATTCCTGCCGTACTTCCAGCCGGTGGTGCGCAAGGGCGATTACCGCTGGGCCGGTGCTGAAGTGCTGATGCGCTGGAACCACCCGCGAGAAGGCCTGGTTCGCCCTGACCTGTTCATCCCCTATGCCGAGCACAGCGGGCAGATCGTCGCCATGACCCGTGCGCTGATGATGCACACTGCCCAGAGCCTCGCGCCCTATATTGGGCTGCTGGAGGATGGCTTTCACATCGGGGTCAACATCACCGCCGACCACTGCCGCGACTTGCGCCTGCTGGACGACTGCCGCACCTTCCTGCAGCACTTCCCGCCTGGCCGGGTGGTACTGACCCTGGAGCTAACCGAGCGCAAGCTTATCGAGCCCACCCCGGTGACCCTGGAACTGTTCGAGAAGCTGCATGCCATGGGGGTAATGATTGCACTCGACGACTTCGGCACCGGGCAATCCAGCCTTAATTACCTGCGCCAGTTCAAGGTCGACTATCTGAAAATCGACCAGAGCTTCGTTGCCATGATCGGCGGCGATGCGCTGTCCGTGCACATCCTCGAAACCATCATCGAGCTATCTGCCAAGTTGGGCCTTGGCATCGTTGCCGAGGGTGTCGAGACTGACACCCAGCGCGACTACCTGGCCCGCCATGGCGTGGACTTCCAGCAAGGCTACCTGTTCGCCAGGCCCATGCCTGCGGCGCAGTTCCTTGAGGCACTGGCCTCACATCCGGGCGCGTCACGGTTGCCGCAAGGGGCGCCCCCTGAGATCATGCGCGGCTGATCCAACCGCTCAACTCCCCATTCGAGGCATTTGTGTCAAAAGGCATTGTTTCATCGGTCATGGCGTCCTGTCTGTTCGCTGTGATGTACTTCTATACCTCGCTGCTCACGCCACTCGATGGCGAAGAGATCTTTGGCTGGCGCACCCTGCTGACGCTGCCCTGCCTCACCTTGTTCATGCTTGTCTCGAAGGACTGGAAACGGGTAGGCGAGCTGCTGGCCCGGGTAAAACGCACGCCCGTGCTCTTGCTGGGCATGGTCGGTACGTCGTGGCTGATGGGCGTGCAGTTGTGGCTGTTCCTCTGGGCGCCCCTGCACGGGCGCAGCCTGGAAGTGTCGATGGGCTACTTTCTGCTGCCGCTGGCCATGGTGCTGACCGGGCGGCTGGTGTACGGCGAGCGCCTGTCGCGCCTGCAGAAGGTAGCCGTGGCCTGCGCCGCGCTGGGCGTAGGCCACGAGCTGTACCAGAATGGCAGTTTTGCCTGGGAAACCCTGCTGGTGACGATCGGCTACCCGATCTACTTCGTACTGCGCCGGCGTTGCCGCACCGACCACCTGGGTGGCCTGTGGTGCGACATGTGCCTGCTGCTGCCGTGGGCGCTGTACTTCGTGATCCAGGGCCCGCTTTCGTCCGGCGACCTGCAGGCTCACCCGGGCCTGTATGCCCTGATCCCGGTCCTTGGGGCCATCAGCGCCTCGGCCCTGATCGCCTACGTGCTGGCCAGTCGCTTATTGCCATTCAGCCTGTTCGGCCTGCTCAGCTACGTCGAGCCCGTGCTGCTGGTGGGGGTGGCGCTGCTGCTGGGCGAAACCATCGGCCCGGATCAGTGGCTGACTTACCTGCCGATCTGGGCCGCGGTGCTGGTACTGGTGCTCGAGGGCTTCAAGCACCTGCTGCGTCAGCGTCGCCGTTCGGTATAAGCCGAACCTGGCGCACCCTCCGCTCTTCAACCGCCTCCACGGTCAGCGTCCAGCCATTCCAGGCCAGGCGATCCCCCACCATCGGCAGGCGGTCGAGCAGGCTCATCACCAGGCCTGCCAGGGTCTGGTAATCGTCGGTGGCACGGGCACTGAAGCCGGTACGTGCCTGTACCTGGCTCAGGTTCAGTGCACCGCTCACCACAAAGCCTTCACCCTCCTGGACGATACCGGGGCCTTCAACCTCGCTCGCGTCCGGTAGTTCACCGGCAATCGACTCAAGGATGTCGGTCATGGTCAGCAGGCCGGTGAAGTCACCGAACTCGTTGACCACAAAGGCGATGTGGGTCGACTGCCCACGCATCTGCTCCAGGGCATTGAGGATGCTGAAGCTCTCCAGAAGGTTCAACGGCGCCCGTACCATGCCTTCCAGCTCCGGCTGGTGGCCCGACAACAACTCCTTGAGCAGCTCCTTCTTGTGCACGAAGCCCAGTGGTTCGTCGACACGGCCATTACGTATCAACGGCAGGCGCGAGTACGGCGAGTTGGCAAGGGCCTGGGCAATGGCTTCGGCCGGTTGCGCAAGGTCGATCACATCGACCTCGGCACGTGCGGTCATCACCGTACGGATCGGCCGCTCGGCCAGGTTCAGTACGCCACTGATCATTACCCGCTCACGGCGATCGAACAGCACCTGTTCCTCGCCACCTTCGACCAGGTCGGCGATTTCCTCGCCCACCTCGTCAGCCTCGACCCGGCGGCCGCCCAGCAGGCGCAGCACGGCATGTGCGGTGCGCTCACGCAGCGGCCGGTGCTGCTGCAAGCTGCGCTTGCGGCGGGCACGAGCCAGCTGGTTGAACAGCTCGATCAGGATCGAGAAGCCAATCGCTGCGTACAGGTAGCCTTTCGGGATATGGAAGCCCAGGCCCTCGGCGGTGAGGCTGAAGCCGATCATCATCAGGAAGCCCAGGCACAGCATGATCACCGTAGGGTGGGCGTTGACGAAGCGGGTCAGCGGCTTGCTGGCAACGATCATGATACCGATCGAGAAGATCACCGCGATCATCATCACCGACAGCTCATCGACCATGCCCACTGCCGTGATCACCGCATCCAGCGAGAACACCGCGTCCAGCACCACGATCTGGGCGACGATAGGCCAGAATGCGGCATGGCGCAGCGTGCCACTGGCCTGGGTCACATGGCCTTCCAGGCGTTCGTGCAACTCCATGGTGGCCTTGAACAGCAAGAACACACCACCGAATAGCATGATCAGGTCACGGCCAGAGAAGCTCTTGCCGAACACGTCGATCAACGGTGCGGTGAGGGTGACCATCCACGAAATACTGGCCAACAGGCCCAGGCGCATGATCAATGCCAGGCTCAGGCCAATCACCCGCGCGCGGTCGCGCTGATGCGGTGGCAGCTTGTCTGCCAGGATGGCAATGAACACCAGGTTGTCGATACCCAGCACCAGCTCAAGGACGATAAGCGTCAACAGGCCCAGCCACGCCGTGGGATCGGCTAACCATTCCATTAACGGGTACTCACGAAGGAAGCGTCACGAGGACAGAGGGAGGACGGCCTGAGAGGCCAGAGACTGGGGGGCTCCGCGAAGGTGCTCATATATACCTTGATAGAAAATTGGGAAAATAATCCTACAGGCACAGCAGTTTTCTCTGATAGCGCAAAACTATTACAAAACCTGTAACGCGTGTGAGTCCGCATTGGGGGTACTTTTATTCAATACTCTAGACAACCAACAGCTGAAAATCAGGGTTCCTTGCAACCACCCGGATCTCTCACATGAGCCTGTCCCTGTCCATGGCCGCCTTTGCACTGGCGGCGTCAATCTCCCCCGGCCCGGTCAACATCGTTGCCCTGAGCAGCGGCGCCAGCCATGGCTTACGTGCCAGCCTGGCGCATGTCGCCGGCGCCACCCTGGGCTTCTGTCTGTTGCTGGTGCTGGTCGGGCTGGGCCTGCACCAGCTGCTGCTGCGCTGGCCTGTGTTGAGCGTGCTACTGCACTGGGGTGGGGTGATGTTTCTGCTGTACATGGCATGGAAACTGGCCCGCGACGATGGCCAGCTGACTGGCGCGCACTCAACACCCGCCCCCTCGGCCTGGCACGGCGCGGCCATGCAATGGCTGAACCCCAAGGCCTGGCTGGCGGCAGTGGCCGGGGTCGGCGCTTACACCGGCGGTGAGCAGCACTTGCTGTGGTTGTTCACCTGGATCTACGGGCCGATCTGTTTCATTTCGGTGGCCAGTTGGGCATGGGCCGGCAGCGTGATTCGCCAGTACCTGAGCAACCCACGGCACATGCGCCTGCTCAATCGCGGGTTGGCGGTTTTGCTGGCGGGCAGTGCTGTGTACCTGGTTATCTGACCCCGGTGGCATTGCGATAATGACCCGGCGTCGCAGCCAAATGCTTTTTGAACGCCCGCTGCAAGTGCGCCTGGTCGGCAAACCCGGCCTCCTGCGCGACCTCGGCAATGGCCCGCCCCTGACGCAACTGCGCCCTGGCCAGCTGAACGCGCTGGTCGAGCAGATAGCCATGCGGTGTCAGCCCGTAATGTTGGCGAAAGGCACGAATCAGGTAGGCGCGCGACAGCCCGCACGCTGCGCAGACATCTGCCAGGCTCAGCGGATCGCTGCGATGAGCGCGTATGAACGCTGCTGCCGCGTCCAGCCGTGGGTGGCCTTCGTCACTGACACGGGCATTGACGCCGAGAAAGCCCGGCAAGGCGCCGAACAGCGCGGCCAGGCGGCCTTCCCGGTCAGGCACACCCGCATCGAACAGGTCTGCAAACGCCTGCAATAACCGGTGGTACAACGCAGGCGAGTCACTCCAGGTTTGCGTCGGCAATTCAAAGCCTTGCTCCTGTAACCAGGGGAGGTCGACGAACAGCATCAGGTAAGACCAAGGCTCACCGTCGATGGGATTGCAGGTATGCACAACGCCCGGGTTCATCAGCACGGTGGTACCGGCCCCTACCTGGATGCGCAGGTCACCGTTGAGGTAGGTGCTTCGCCCGCCGGTGATCACACCGATCGAAAAGCTCTCATGCGAGTGCGCGGCGTAGCACACCTGCCGCCCGTCCCCTACCCGCCGCGCTTCGACAAAGGGTACTGCAGGGTCACGCCAGAACCGCGAAACCTCGATCATCACCTTGCCCACTCGCTGCTGACATGCACCGATACTACACGTTTACCTGTGGAAACAGGTCCAGCGTCCGCTCCACCTCACCGATATCAATCACGAAGCCATCACCCTCCGGTATGCCGACCACAAAGCCAAAATGCTGGTAGTCACGATCCGTCAGGTACTTGTAGTAGCTGACAAAACGGTTCGGCGGCTGCAAGGTCAGCAGGCAGCCCCCAGGCTGAAGCACATTCACCCCGTGCACCAACTGGCTGCCCTCCACGCCGATGACCACTCTGGCCCCGGCACAGGCCGCAACAATACTCGGCACGTCGGACTTCAGCGGATTGACGATGCGAAAACCACGGGTCACACGCAGGTGCTCGGCAAGCTCCAGCTCGTTGCGCAACAGGCGCAGGTCACCGTCACCGCCGCGCAGCAGGAATACGCCAGGATGCGGGGCATGCGGCACGTGCGACAGCAGTTTGTCACCCATGGCCCGATAGCGGGCATGCCGGCTGCGATTGTTGCTCTGGTCATCGAACAGCACCAGCTCACGGAAAAAAGCACTGCGCAGGCGCACCGGCTTCATGCCCAGCCAGTCTTCGTAGGCCGGCGCCTGGGTGAACAGCGGGTACCGGGCCGATGGCGCGGTGGTCACCGGTATGCCCTCGTTACAGGCCAGCGCATAGGTCGGGCAATCTTCCATCAGCCAGGTGCCGAACCACGAGTTGCCGTTTTGCGTGCAATATATGGCCCCGCGGTCTATTTCGTTGTCAACGATGATGGTCGGGAAGGTGCTCGGTTTCAGCGACAGCCAGTGGCTGGCCTTGCCCTTGTACAACGCGCCATCGACCAGCCACACATTCTTGATCAGGTAGCCGCGGGTTGGCCCTTGTAGCGTGCTGATGCCGCCCTCCATGGTGCGAGCGGGGTGCACGTAGGGGTAAAAACGCTTGCCCTCCCAGCCCATGACCCGCTCCATCTGGCCAGGCAGGAAAATGGCCGGCGGCGACACCGTGGTTTCGCCCGGGGCAATGTCCCAACTCTTGGTGGCGATGCTCTTGAGGTCGAGGGCCGTGTTCTTGCCCAGCCGCTTGCGCGCCATGTAGCGGTAGGCGGCCAACGTCCACGTGTGCTGCTTGGTTTCGGGCGATGCACTGAACTGCGAGATGTCGCTTCCCATGAAGCGTCCTCCCCTGATGACGAAGTCTAAACCCTGGCGTCAAGCGCCAGATCAATGCATCCCTGGCAACCACTCAGTTGCATGTGACTCTTTCCATCGTGGGCGGCGACTGCAGGCTGGCGTAACGGCTGCGCAGGGTTTCCACGAACGGTTCACCCGCACTTCTGCCACCGTAGAGATAAATCTTGTGCAGGCCGCCAAACACCATTTCGTGGTAACGGCTGGCAACCTCCTCATCGCTCGGGCCATCCGGCAACCCCAGGTGCAGCGTGAGTTTGTCGCCCTCCACTGCAAACATCGGGGTATCCCACAAGAACTTCGCCGTACCAGTCTTGGGCAGGCGAACAAACAGGTAGGCATGGTTGCCCAAAGAGTCGATGTCCCCCCCGCGACGGCGCTTCCATTTCAGCAGACCGTCGTCCGGGCGCGCCAGGCACAGGCCGATGTCGTAATAATCGAAGCCCTGCTCCAAGGCCCATTCAAGCGCCATGAAAGTGGTAATCGAATTGACCTCGCGCAACCTCTTGGCATCACTGAACACCGCCTCGCAATAGCCGAAACGCAACGTGCTCCAGTAGCGCTTGCCACCGCGTACCACTTCGCAACCCAAATGGCAGCCGATCACTTCGTCACCCAGCGTGATCAGGTCGAGCCTGCCGACGTTTTTGGCAATGCGGAACACTTCTTCCGTGGGGAACTGCGCAGCATGGATACCCTGCCTGGCCGTGGCATAGGGGCGCAGCAGCTCACGGTCTGCCATGGCGATCTCGTCGTCCGAGAGGGCCTGACGCATCTGGTACAGCGGGCGATTCTTGCGAATACTGCGCCGCAGTTCGCTGTCGTAGCGCGCCGTGATGTCCTCCAGCGAGCGGCCCAGCGGCACTACGGCGCTCAGGTAATGAGGCACTGACAGCGCCCCCGACGAGGGCATTTCGCTGATTACCACGACATGGTTGGCAGCCGCCGTTGCACTTGCACTGTCCACGATAGAAGCGCTGCCCTGGCCCTTGCCACCGATCAGCAGCTTGGCCATTTCCCGCTGTTGCTTGCGGCCGATGTAGAGGATTTCGTAAGGGCTTTCCTGCTGTAGCCGAAACCTGGCTACTTCCCAACGCCAGAAACAGGCACGCGCCGCCGTTTCCCGAATTTTGCTGGCCAGCAGCCTCATTTCGTAGCGCATGGAGGGTGACAGGAGCTTTCGCGCCACAGCCGTCAAGGTCTCTTTCATTTCTTCTTCGACGTCCTTTGAAGTGCTCTATGGTCTATCTGAAAAAGAGAAAAAATCAGCAAAAACACTTAACGCTTTGATTTTTATAGTTTGCCGTGAAACTTGCCTATCACATCCAGTAACAATTTAAGATGCCTGCAAACGCTTTGGCAAGCGGCTTCTGGCTGACTTTAGATCAAGTTTGATGGCGTCAAATTTCCTGCGTGAAAACCCTCGCCAATCGCAAGTTGGCTATAAGCGTGCCGACACACATGGCATTCCATTACCACCTGGCTATTGATAATTAGCATTTGATATCTTCTTTGCATAAAAGAAACGTCAAACTGCCTGAACGCCTTACAAGGTGCCTGCTGGCTCATTTGGCAAGCACACACGGCCCGCTTGAGCCAGACTGGTGTTTTTCCGGCGGCCGGTGCATGCTCGCAGCTGAAGCGATTCACCCGGCTTGAAACCAGCCCCGCAATGTGAGGTGCAGTACCTATGGACCGTCTGCTCGATTCACTCTTCCCCAGCGCCGAGAACATCCCGGAAACCTGGCGCCTGGGAGCCCCTCTGGAACAACGAGATTACCTGGTGAACGGCGAGCTCAGGCGCTGGGACGGCCCCTTGGCCACGGTACGCAGTCCGGTATGGCTCAAGGAGGGTGCTGATGAACGCCAGGTGGTGCTGGGCAGCGCACCGCTGCTCGATGCCGACACCGCCCTCACCGCCCTCGACGCCGCCGTACAGGCCTACGACAAGGGCCGCGGTGCCTGGCCGAACATGCGAGTGGCCGAGCGTATCCAGCATGTCGAAACCTTCCTGGCACGCATGCGCGAGCAGCGCCAGGCGGTGGTCAAGCTGCTGATGTGGGAGATCGGCAAGAACCTCAAGGATTCGGAAAAGGAATTCGACCGCACCTGCGACTACATCGTCGACACCATCAACGCTCTCAAGGACCTCGACCGCCGCTCCAGCCGCTTCGAGCTGGAACAGGGCACCCTCGGCCAGATCCGCCGCGCGCCCCTGGGCGTGGCATTGTGCATGGGGCCCTACAATTACCCACTGAACGAAACCTTCACCACGCTGATCCCGGCGCTGATCATGGGCAACACCGTAGTGTTCAAGCCGGCCAAGTTCGGTGTGCTGCTGATCCGACCGTTGCTCGAAGCCTTCCGTGACAGCTTCCCGCCGGGTGTGATCAACGTGATCTATGGCCGCGGCCGGGAGACGGTGAGCGCGCTGATGGCCAGCGGCAACGTCGATGTGTTCGCCTTCATCGGTACACACAAGGCTGCCAGCGACCTTAAAAAGCTGCACCCACGCCCCCACCGCCTGCGCGCCGCACTGGGCCTGGATGCCAAGAACCCGGGGATCGTGCTGCCCCAGGTCGACCTCGACAACGCCGTCGAAGAAGCGGTTACCGGCGCGCTGTCGTTCAACGGCCAGCGCTGCACGGCACTGAAGATCCTGTTCGTCCACGAGGACGTGGTCGACGCCTTCCTCGACAAGTTCCAGCGCAAACTGGCCGCGCTCAAGCCCGGCATGCCCTGGGAACCGGGCGTCGCGCTGACGCCATTGCCGGAGCCCGGCAAAGTCGACTACCTCGACGGCCTGGTCGCTGATGCCACAGCCAAGGGCGCGCGCGTGCTGAACGAAGGTGGCGGGCAAAGCCGCGGGTCGTTCTTCTACCCGGCCCTTTTGTACCCGGTGAACCACGAAATGCGCGTGTACCACGAGGAGCAGTTCGGCCCCCTGGTACCCGTAGTGCCATATCGCGACCTGCAAACCGTCATCGACTACGTGCTGGACTCCGACTACGGCCAGCAGCTGAGCCTGTTCGGCAACGACCCGGCGACCATCGGCAGCCTGGTCGACATCTTCGCCAACCAGGTGGGGCGCATCAACATCAATGCACAATGCCAGCGCGGCCCGGACACCTACCCGTTCAACGGCCGCAAGAACAGCGCCGAAGGCACCCTGTCGGTACATGACGCCTTGCGTGTCTTCTCTATCCGCACCCTGGTCGCCACCCGCTTCCAGGAGGCCAACAAGGCACTGATCAGCGAAATCATCCGTAACCGCCAATCGAGCTTCCTGACCACCGACTACATCTTCTGACGGCCGCACTTATAGAAAATCGATCTAGCACCATTGTCGATTTTCCATCGGCGCAAACGACTCTAAGCAACAGGGCGCCCTCCGGCGCCCACCGCAAAGG
Organism: Pseudomonas sp. TSO6; assembly: GCF_056098905.1. NCBI lineage: Bacteria > Pseudomonadati > Pseudomonadota > Gammaproteobacteria > Pseudomonadales > Pseudomonadaceae > Pseudomonas > Pseudomonas sp. TSO6. The sequence goes on from NZ_JBLZWV010000034.1 coordinate 108,888, forward strand.
AGAGTCGAACATGGCAGTCAAACCCATCCCGGAAGGCCAGCACAGCATCACCCCCTACCTGGCCATCAACGACGCCGCCAAAGCCATCGAGTTCTACAAGGAGGCCTTTGGTGCGGTCGAGATGTTCCGCCTCGATGCCCCTGGTGGGCGCGTGGGCCATGCCGAATTGAGGATCGGTGACTCGTCGCTGATGCTGGGCGACCCCTGCGACATGGAGGGCGGCCTTACCGCCAGCCAGAAGCTCAGTGGCGCAGGCGTGGGCCTGCACCTGTATGTCGAGGACTGCGACAAGGTATACGCCCAGGCCCTGGCGGCTGGCGGCACCCAGTTGCACCCCTTGACCGACCAGTTCTACGGCGACCGTAGCGGCACCCTGAAGGACCCGTTCGGCAATATCTGGTTCGTCTCCACCCATAAGGAGGACCTGAGCCCTGATGAAATTCGTGCCCGCGCCGCGAAGATGTTCGGTGGTAACCCAGCGGCAAGTTGAAAGCGGCGCGACTTTGCTTGAAGCTTGAGGCTCGTAGCCTGGAGCTGCTTCATGCGAATCATCGACAAAACCGCTGCGCAGGTGCGCAGCCTGACCTCCGCCGAAGAGGAGCTGCTGGTCGGCTTTGCTACCGGCAGCCTCGTCGGCCCACGCCTGCTGCAGGCCAACCAGCTACTGATGAAGGTGCGCAACGCCAACCAGTGGCTGGCCTGTGACTGCCGCAAAGACGCCTTGCCAGTGCTCAATGTCACCCTTAACGGCAGCACCGGCACCTTGTTCCTCAAGAACAACCCAGGCACCGCCGAGCACGCGCCTGGCTGCCCGTTCACCAAGGACGAGCGGGAGGCCTCCGAGCGCGAAGACGACCCTGCGCCACCCGCCGCCTGGCTACCGCCCGACACGCCGTTGCGCCTGATTGGTGACTTCCGCGCCGGTAACGCCAGTGCCACCAGTGATGGTAACGAGCGGCGCGAACAGCAGCGCTTGCTGTCGCTGTTGCTGACCTGGATCGAAACCAGTGGCCTCAATCTCTACGCCACCCACTTGAAAAAAGACTTGACCACGCAGTTTGCCGAATTGCGCAGCGTGGCCAGCCGCTACCCGCTGCTGGAACGGGTACCTGCCAGCAACTACCTGGAAACCCGGCTGGACATGAAGCACATGATGATGCTCAAGTCCCGCCTGCGCGAAGCCACCGTGTTCGGCAACCATCGCCGCCATGGGCTGATGCTGGACTGCGTCGACCAGATCAAAGGGCGCAAGCTGTTCAACAACCGCAGTGAAGACGGCTTCGACTTCCAGGGGCACCACCTGTACTGGGGCGGTAGCCGTACCACCGGGCCGTTGCTGGCGCTGATGATCTACTCGCCGACCAGCGCCGGGAGCCATTTCTATGAGCTGATCCACGTGGCCAGCGTGCCGGTGCTGTCCCGTTCGCATCTGTTCCCGGTGTATCGCGATGAAGAGCGCGAACCGCTCAAGGCCCTGGTGTCGTTGATCGACTGGATGGCCAGCAAAGGCGTCAAGGTGCAGATGCGCCGGCCAGTGATCGGCGGCCAGGTGATGGATGAGCTGGTGCTGACCTCGGACCAGGACAGGGTGTTGTCAGTGTCGCTACTGGAACAGCCCATCGGGCCAGAGCCGGACACCGAAAACTTCAAGCGCTACGCCGACTTCAAGAGCCTGGAAACCTTCCGCAAGTTCGTCGCCGGTTTCTTCATGCGGGAGCGCTGAACGCCGGACAGTACATGCCCCGCTGCAGCAACGGTCTTGTGGCGCGACCGGGGCGCAAAGGGGCCCAGGCTCGCGGGTACCGATTCAGTCCAGGCATTCCTTGGCCGCCTGGCGCAATTTGTCGCCAGACAGGAAGCTGCCCTTGTAGAAGGTCGCGCGGCTGCCCTCGCGAGCGTCGACCACGTCCAGCACATCGTCACTTGCCACCGCACTGGATGCCGTTAGCCGGTAACCGTGGGCAATCGACTTCTGTGTGGCCTGGGGTGCCAAGGCCTGCCACTTGGGCAGGACACAGGCAGCGTACTGCTGCGGTGATTTGTTGGTCAGCTTGCTGGCAGTGGGTTTGCCGGGCGTTGCGCAGCCGGCAAGAGTGGCAACTAACGCAGAAGCGATGAAGATACGAAAAGTAGGCATTTGCAATTGGCCGTCAGGGATACGCTGCATTCTAGCGAGGGTTGCGCCGAGTTTCTAATCAACCAAGGTCTTGCGGCTGACTTTTCGCGAAATTGACACAGCAACAACGCCCCAGCGATACCACGGCCACATCGCGGCTTGTTTAACAACGCCGGGAAACAGCAATTAATTGTTGTGACCCAAGGAACGAATTCATTCTGCCCTGCTTCTGATTAACATCAGGCCACGGTATCACCGGCCGGCTTTACTCAGGAGAATCCCATGCTCTGGTGGCTGGAACTACTCGCCCAATATGCAACCTCCACCGGCCTCGCCGTGCTCTGTATTTTCGTGTTCTGGGCTTATGGCCTGGCATTCGGCAGGGCCTACATGAAGCTGCTTTCTGGCCTGCTGGCCGCCATGCTGCTCATGCTCGCCGCATGCCCGCATGGTGTGGATTTTGCGCTAGGCAAACACTTGGCGCAGGGTGATACCAGTGCTTTGCTGCTGTTTCTTGCAGATGCTACAGGCGTGATCACGGCGGTGGTGGTGGCCTCGTTTTTCTTCAGCCCAGGGCGGTTGCCGGACGAAGCCTGAACGGGTGGCATACAGAGCACCTGATATTTCTGCCAGTAGCATGGCCGGCTGAACGCTGAGAAAGTGAACCTGCCAATGGGGCATCACACCGCGACTCGGCCAGGGACTACACACCATGCAAAAGAACGCCAACACCACGCAACTCTTCTATCAGCATGGCAAGCTGGTCACACTTAAAACCGGTGAACAGGCCTGCAGCATCCTTCGCTCCTCGGACGTGCCACTTGCCGAGCAGCAATCAGACGGCACTCACACCAGCGGATTGCTGGTGACCGACGACAAGGGTTCGGTACTGCAGGTGCAGGAAAAAAGCTGAAACCTCCGACGCCACTGCAGGGATCGCACAAGCTTTTCAGAGCCCGGGCCAGGAGGGGCCTTCCACAAATCTGTTGCGTTTCACCCGGCCCTGAGGCGATGCTCACGGGACCGATGAAGCGATAGCAAGGAAGGCCTTTAGCACCATGGAGACGCTTAACAGCATCAAGTCGGATCTGGTCCGAACAGCCGATCATCTGGAAAAACTCAGTCAGGCCATGAGCGGCCACGCCCGGTTCATGGAGGCGCGAGGTTCACAGCGCGAGATCGATGTCACGGCGCACATCCGGTCCATCGATGTGGTTGCGGACGAGTTGCGCTCTGTGGCTGCGAAAATCGACGATATCAAAGGCGCTTGATGATAAGCGAAGCAGGTGACTGCTTCGCGTCAGGTGCCCGGGCAACCAGTCAGCTGAACTTGAGCTTCGCCACTTTGCTCAGCGCCCAACCACTGAACACGTAGAACGCATCCAGGTAAAAGCGCCCCGCATAGTTGGGCAATGGCGCGTGATTCAACAGCACATCCGGGTCGGGCGCCGGTGGAAACAGGGCATAAAAGCCGTTGGGTAACACCGCCAGGGCCAGCAACAACAGGTAAGTCGAGGCTTGCAGCAGGGTGCTACGACTGCTGAATCTGGCGGACCATTTCAGGCCGAAGTATGCAACCAGGCCGGCAACGGGCAACACCCAGAAATGCGTCGGGATCCCAATGAACATTTCGGCGACAACGCTTCTAGCTTCCACCCACTGTTCTCCATCCAAATGCGTGAATTATCGCGGTCAAGGCAGGCAAATGCAAAACAGGCGCGGCTCCAGCCAGTTCTTGAAATTTGCCGGTGAACCTGCATACAGCGCGTTGGGCGGAAATCATGCTGACGTCCCTACACAAAAAACCCGCTTTCGATGGCGGGCTTTTAGTGTAGAGGGGTCATTGCATCATGCTTTTGAACACATCAACGCGGCATCCAACAACCGGCCATGGTCGTACCAGGCATCACGTTGATAGGCCGTGAACTGGTGCTGGCCTCCTGTACTGCGCAGCTCCACAAGGCCACCTGCCTTGGTGGGATCGGTGCTTTCGATGAACAGCCTGACCGAATTATCGCTGTCGACCTCGTAGGTTTTCACATTCCCTGGAAGTTCCCCCTTCACGCACCCCAGATACGCCGGTGGGCTTTTCGCGGTGGTGCCAGAGGTATAATCATGCCCGTCACGTACGTCAGGGGTTTGTGCGCAACCTGCCATGAACACTGCGGCGAAGGTGGACACAAGCAATGCACCTGCTCCCGATCTTGAACGCTTCACGCGACACACTCCTGCTCCCCCATCGAGAACCTGGAAAGTGTTGCCAAGTAGCACGCCCATTTTTTAGTTTTCGTGACCCCATGTTACTGCTCAATAGCAACCGTGCCATAGGGTTGTTTGCTATATGGGTTCAGGATGCAAGGGCTCGGGTATGTCACAGTCGGATGGGCATAAGCGACGGCAAATGACCCCAACTCCGAGTATTACCGTGCCCACTTTCGGGGTCAGGCAATGGCCTTGAGAAACACCAGGGTTGCTACCAGATCCAGTACCAGCACAGCAGCCACAACGAAAACCATGTAATAGCGGTCATCCTGAGTCATTTCGGCGCTCTCCGCGAGGTCAATGTCTCAGGGTCACAGCAATTACCGTTCCAGCATCGAACCGCATCCAACCGCTACCACTGCACTCATGCGTGGCGGCCTTCTACGACGCCTTGACCTGGCACACCCCGTTGGCTTTGTTCTTGCCGGTATACGAGACATCGGGCGAACCGTCGGGGTTTATCGACAGTGAAACCGTCACCCCGCTGCCTTTGGCTTCGAAGTAGTTATCGTTGAACTTCTTCAGCTTGCCTTCCTTGCCATTGATATAGATCGGCCCGCCCTTGTCGGCATGGACCTCGATGTTGCCGGGGCACGTTTCGTTCAACAATGGAATCCCGGCCTGGGCAGCGCCCGACGCTACCAGCAAAGCACCCAGTAATAAGCGTTTCATCTCACACATCTCCAATGGATTGACCGAGATCGAAGCAATAGCCCAGATCAGCGCTGGCCGCCATCACCTATCGCCCCGGACCATAGTAGAAACCCTCTGCAGTAAGCGCCACAGATGCCTGGTAGATCACCTCATTGCTTTTTCTCGTTGTATAGAGATTGCAGAGAAGCCGCCCCGGGCCTTCAGGAGGAATCGGAGAGATTGAATTTTTGTTGCTTTGATCCAGATTCAAGGGCGCGCGACTGAGCCGGCCCGACCGAACGCCGGCGACTATGACATGATCCAGATCGCCCTTTTGAGGTTTTACCTCCCGCATCCGTACAGTATTCCTTATCCACCCCTTCAACCTTGCCAATGCCCCGGACACTTCAAGCACACACAGCTTATCAAGCTCAGCCTCCAGGCTCCTGCCACTGCCTGCAGCCTTCCACCTTAAAGAATCCCCCTCTCGAATCGACTTGGGCTTGGCGTAATAGTTGTAAGCTTCCATACCAGGCGGGGGCCCGTCAGCGGCAAAGTTATAGGACATTTGCTTGCTAAAAATATCTCTGAATATCGAGGGATGATTTTTTTCGATGTACTCCCTGACGTAGGACTCCGTGTACCATCGTTTGGCGACGAACACCCTGTTTTTGTCGTCGCCCGCAAGGGCTGGCTGGAACATGGCCGAACAGAGACCGACAACCGCAAACGCTCTAAATGCCATCTGAACTCCCTTCAACACACTCACCCTTTTCCGATAGAGGACCTTACGCATACTACTGCAGCAGGCCGCCTGCTGTGGCGCTTGCGCAGCGTCTCAATAGAGCTGAATCTCTAACCTGACCCATCATCCAGCGTGGATAAAATACCATCATCGCGCCAGTATTCCGCTATTTAATACATTCCTTGTCACGGGGTCTTTAGAGTATGGCGAGGTCTTGTTGATATAGGGCCACGCGCGTCGAACGCGAGCTCGCTGTCACACGTATTGCTTTAAGCCATTACCACTGGCCTGCCTCAGTGGAGAAAGTGATCCTTGACGTATTGCACCGTCTTGTCCAACGTGCGCGCCATATCGGGATGTATTAACTGATACTTGCGCTCCAGTTGCTCGCTATCACTCATGTCGAAGCGCTGCGTCTGGATAAAGTCCAATGACTCGGCACTGATCGCAAACCGTGCTTCCAGCCCGGGAATCGCCAAAAGCCACCTGAGCAACCTTATCGGTACATGCCGGCGTGGCGCCTTGACCTCCAGCGTTTTTGCGATCTGCTCAAGCATCCCCTGCAGGCTCGATGTGTGTTCATGCAGCGCCAGCGCCTGACGGTTGGCCATCGAGGGGTCGAACGCCACACAGGTCATCATCGCCACCAAGTAGTCAACGCTGACTAATGGCAGCCAGTGCCTGGGGGAGCCGGGGACCGCTTTGAACCGACCTTGTGCCAGATTTCGAACGAGCGCGACCAGAGGCTGCCCTTCCAGGATGTGACCACTCTCGCTGTGGCCGCACACCGTAGCAGGATGAACGATCGTGTGGCGGTTTTTCCCTCGCTGAGATTGGAGAAATTCTTGCAGCCAAGCGAGGTAACAAGATCGATTGCGCGCAAGGCGCAGCCTTGGTCGCCAGCAAGATGACCGAAATTCAAGCGAAGATCGCCACGCTTCAAGCCGCGTATGTCTTTCTGAACGCAGAGCATGCGAAGCTTGAAGCCAGTGCCATTGCCAACGGTCTGATTACTCCCGGGTTAGCTGTCCATCTGCCATAACCTCCGGCAAGGCCATTCGCTCAGCTCGTCCAGCCACGCCGATGGCAGGCTTAACATTTGACCGTCCAGAGCTGATCGATCCGCGTCGTATAGGATTGGCTCATCATCTCCCTCCTCATCCCCCAGTCCGGGGATGCCGGCACGCTGGCGGCTCGCATCGTCCCCCTCCCCCAGCGCCCGTTGATGTCATCCATCACCTGCATCAGTCGATCACATGCCACTGACTGTTTGAGCGCAAACAAGTCCTCTGAAAAATCACCTGGTTGCCGCAGGTCCATCAGCAGCACTTCTGCCTTGCTGTAGCGAAACCCTGGCCTGAAGATTCGCCCGACCGCATCGGTGGCCAGTCGGGTCATCAGCAGCGTGTCGCAGGTGGGGTATGGCAGCTCCACCAACGCGCCCTGTGCGTGGTGCGCCTCATCCGGGTTGAACATGCCGGTGCGAATGCTCACACGCATGCGCTTGCACACTGAGCCTTGGGCGCGGAGTTTTTCCGTTGCTCGGCCGACGTAAGTGGCCACTGCCTGCTTGATGGGCGCCAGCTCTGTCAGCCGCTTGCCGAACATCCGGCTGCAGCAGATTTCCTGCTTCGGGGGGTCGGGGTCGTCCAGTTCCAGGCACGGCGTGCCTGCGAGCTCGCGGGCAGTCTTCTCCACCACCACACTGAATTTCTGCCGCAGCGTCCAGGCATCAGCCTTGGCCAGATCCATTGCCGTGTGAATGCCCATCGCCTCGAGGTGGGCGGTCATCCGCCGCCCGATGCCCCATACCTCTTTAACTTCGGTGTTGCGCAGCACCCAATCGCGCTTGAACGGATCGGTAATGTCGACCACCCCCCCGGTCTGCGCCTGCAGGCACTTCGCCGTATGATTGGCCAGCTTGGCGAGCGTCTTTGTGCCGGCGATACCGACACCGACGGGGATACCGGTGCACTGGAAGATCCTGGACCGCATCTTGCGTCCGAACTGGGTCAGGTTTTCCTGTACTCCGGACAGATCAGCGAAGCACTCGTCGATGCTGTAGATCTCAGTGGCCGGCACCATCGAATCGATCAGGGTCATGACACGCTCGCTCATGTCGCCGTACAACGCATAGTTGCTGCTGAAAGCCTTGATGCCGTGCCGGCGCAGCTTTTCCTTCACTTGAAAGTACGGCTCGCCCATCTTCACGAAGGGCTTCGCGTCGTATGACCTGGCGATCACGCAGCCGTCGTTGTTGCTCAACACGACGATCGGGGTTTTGGCCAGGTCGGGCCGAAACACGCGCTCGCAGCTCGCGTAGAACGAGTTGCAGTCGATCAGCGCGAATACCTGATCACTGCGCATGGTCGCGAACGCTGTAACGCACAACGCCCCAGACAACGAGCTCGTCGCCTTCCATGATGTACCGTGCCGGGTAGGCGGGATTTTCAGATTTCAGGATTACCACGCCATCGCGACGATGCAGACGCTTGCAAACGGGCTCGCTGTTGACTGCAGCGATGACAATGTCCCCATGCTCCGCCTCACGACCGCGGTCGACGATGACGATGTCACCCGAGTAGATCCCTGCCCCTTGCATGCTGTCGCCCTCCACTTTCACCAGATACACATGAGGTGCGCGAAGGTCGAATAGCTCATCAAGGGAAATATGGCCTTCCAGATGGTCCGCGGCAGGCGAAGGGAAACCAGCCGGAACGTGAAACGAATACAGCGGAAGCAGTTCGGTTCCGCCGGTTGGCGTACCCAAAAATGTGATGGTCATGGTGGAAGGTCCGATGCGAACTGTATGTATATACAGTAAATCTGGCATCGGCTGCCCGGTCAATCCTGACCGGTAAAAATTCTGACGGACGAGAGGTGAGGTATGTGCGCTCCCAGCATCCACCCAGCAACAGCACTGATAACGTGGCGCCGTGCCGTCAGCCAGCGCTTCCCCGTTCAACGATAAAGCCTGCGCGCTGAAGGTGGCGCCTACCGGGAAAGCTGGGGGGCTAGTCTAGACTGGACATGAGAAACCACCACGGAGCCAGCAAATGGACCCGTTAACCTCTGATCAGTCGAACCCTCATGAAACTCCTGAAGACGCCGACCATCTCAGGTTTCATCGCGCCCATGAGCATATGCACCATCCCTTTGGTAATGATGCATTTGCCCGCAGAGCCGAAGCTTTCGCCCGTTTCTTTGGCACACCATTGTTCTTAGGGTCTCAATCAGTAGTGGTTCTTATTTGGATGGGTATCAGCTTATCGGGGCTGTCAGCGTTCGACCCTTACCCTTTCATTCTATTGAACCTAGCGTTTAGTCTGCAGGCGGCCTATGCGGCCCCTCTAATTCTTCTTGCCCAAACTCGCCAAGCCGACCGTGACAAAGCTACCTCTGAAGCAGACGCACGACATCGAGAGGCAATTGCCATGGCCAATCAACGACGGCAGCGGGACGCAGAGATTCACAGCCAGCAGATACTGCAGTTATTGGAGCAAAATACACAGCTCACGGAAGTAACAAAGCAAATGAGTGAAAGAATCGAGATGCTCACTTCGCAGATGCACTCACACTTGCTTACCTCATCAGAGAAAGCGTCTACATCTAGCAACTAAGCAACCCGATCATCGAAGACGTCTTCTTGCCGCTGATGACCGGCGAGAACTTGGTGTTGTCTGGGCAGGGTGTGCAAGCCGAAGAGTCGCTGAGCAGGCGATACTTACCTGAGTGCGACGAAGTCGGCGGCGGCCTGTTCAACTACCGTCAGGCCCGTGGATGCAGTTTTCAAAGCGCACCGGGCAGTAGGAATCAAGCCCAACCCGCTCTATCTGCAGGCTGCAACCGCGTCGGCTGCATGCCCTGCATCATGTGCGCGAAGGATGAGCTGCGAGAGATCGCCGCCAGGTGGCCAGAAGAAGCGGCCAGAGTGCGCGAGTGGGAGCGGCTGGTTAGCGACCGTCTTCGCCACAGTGACCGATTCCACCGTCAGGTCTGATGACAAGGCCAACGCAGGCCGCTTTAGATGAATGCCGGCTGGTCTGACAGCAGCCCGCCCATAAGGAACCCGGTGCCCGTGGGTATGAGCGTGACCGCGGCGGATCGCGAATCTTCGACGCATGGCTTCCAAGTCAGCTAACCCCGACAGCCCTTTCGTGTTCCAACCGAGCAAAGGTGGGCTGTGGATCAACGAACCAAGTGTTACAATCCGCCAATTCAAATCGGCGCTGAAGGCGCTGAACATCCGTGAACGCCGTCAGTACGACACCCGCCACACCTACGCAACCATGTGCCTGATGTCTGGGATGAACCCCGTGTTCATCGCGAGCCAGCTTGGCCACAGCGTCGAGATGTTGCTCTCTACCTACGCGAAATGGATCAGCTCCTCCTCGGACTGGAGGGAGCTGGAGAAGCTGCCGCCCCGAGTCGAATTGGCCCAAAACTGGCCCAAGACTGACGACAGGGCCTAAATACACCTCTGGAACCCCCGCAGGACAAGCACTTGATTTCTACCGCTAACATCACCATGCAGTTCGGCTCCAAGCCGCTGTTCGAAAACGTTTCCGTAAAATTCAACAACGGCAACCGTTACGGCCTGATCGGCGCCAACGGTTGCGGCAAGTCGACCTTCATGAAGATCCTCGGCGGTGACCTGGAGCCTTCCGGTGGCCAGGTCATGCTCGAGCCGAACACCCGCCTGGGCAAGCTGCGCCAGGACCAGTTCGCCTATGAAGAATTCACCGTGATCGACACCGTGATCATGGGCCACGGCCAGCTGTGGAAAGTCAAGGCCGAGCGCGATCGTATCTACTCGCTGCCGGAAATGACCGAGGAAGACGGCATGGCCGTCGCCGAGCTGGAAACCGAATTCGCCGAAATGGACGGCTACACCGCCGAATCCCGCGCCGGTGAACTGCTGCTCGGCCTGGGTATCCCCCTGGAGCAACACTTCGGCCCGATGAGCGAAGTGGCGCCAGGCTGGAAGCTGCGTGTGCTGCTGGCCCAGGCATTGTTCTCGGACCCGGACGTGCTGCTGCTCGACGAACCGACCAACCACCTGGATATCAACACCATCCGCTGGCTGGAAACGATCCTCACGGCGCGTAACAGCACCATGATCATCATTTCCCACGACCGCCACTTCCTCAACAGCGTCTGCACCCACATGGCCGACCTGGACTACGGCGAGCTGCGCCTGTTCCCGGGCAACTATGACGAGTACATGACTGCGGCTACCCAGTCGCGCGAGCAATTGCTGTCGGACAACGCCAAGAAAAAGGCACAGATCGCAGAGCTGCAGACCTTCGTCAGCCGCTTCTCGGCCAACGCCTCCAAGGCCAAGCAGGCGACTTCGCGCGCCAAGCAGATCGACAAGATCCAGCTGGCCGAGGTCAAGCCTTCCAGCCGTGTCAGCCCGTTCATCCGCTTCGAGCAGACCAAAAAGCTGCACCGTCAGGCGGTAGTGGTCGAGAAGATGGCGAAAGCCTTCGACGACAAGGTGCTGTTCAAGAACTTCGACATTACCGTCGAAGCGGGCGAGCGCGTTGCGATCATCGGCCCCAACGGTATTGGCAAGACTACCCTGCTGCGTACCTTGGTCGGCGAAATGACCCCGGATGCCGGATCGGTGAAATGGACCGACAGCGCCGAAGTGGGCTACTACGCCCAGGACCACGCTCACGATTTTGAAGACGACCTGAGCCTGTTCGACTGGATGGGCCAGTGGACCTCCGGCGAGCAGGTTATCCGCGGCACCCTGGGGCGCATGCTGTTCTCCAACGACGAGATCCTCAAGTCGGTGAAGGTCATTTCCGGTGGTGAGCAAGGCCGCATGCTGTTCGGCAAGCTGATCCTGCAAAAGCCTAACGTGCTGGTGATGGACGAGCCTACCAACCACCTGGACATGGAATCGATCGAGGCGCTGAACCTGGCGCTGGAAAACTACCCGGGCACCCTGCTGTTCGTCAGCCACGACCGCGAGTTCGTATCGTCGCTGGCTACCCGCATCATCGAGCTGTCGCCCGATGGCGTGGTGGACTTCAGCGGCACCTACGACGATTACCTGCGCAGCCAGGGCGTACTGGTCTGATTGATGGGTAAGGCCTGGCCATTGTGTATGGCTGGGCCTCTTCGCGGGCTTGCCCGCGAAGATCCCACCGCCAGCCCTACAGCTGACACAACCCGACGAATAATTCGTTAGCCTGCTTTCATTTCCTTCATGTAACAGCCATCATGGAACCACGCCCAACCGCCCGCCCGCGAAAGAGCCCATGACCGCGCAACAACCTGCCCCCGCCAGCAACACGCTGCACATCACTCAGCAGATCCTGTCGATCGTTTTCTACACCTTCATTGCCTTCCTCTGCATCGGCCTGCCGATTGCGGTGCTACCCAGCTACGTGCACGACCAACTGGGCTTTGGTGCAGTGATCGCCGGGGTAACCATTGGCCTGCAATACCTGGCCACCCTGCTCAGCCGCCCGTTTGCCGGGCGCGTTGCAGATACCCTCGGGGGCAAACAAGCCATCCGTTTCGGCCTGATGGGAATTGCCGGCTGCGGGGTATTGACCCTGTTATCGGCCTGGACCCTGACGCTGCCCCTGCTGAGCCTGGCGCTGCTGCTTGTGGGCCGTTTGCTGCTCGGCATCGCCCAGGGGCTGATCGGTGTGGCCACCTTGAGCTGGGGCATCAGCCAGGTCGGCCCCGAACACACCGCCAGGGTGATCTCATGGAACGGCATCGCCTCCTACGGCGCGATTGCGATTGGCGCGCCCCTGGGAGTGTTGGCCGTGGATGGGCTGGATTTCAGCGTACTGGGGCCAGCTTTGCTGGTGCTGGCAACCCTTGCTTTGCTGGTGTTGCGCAAGCGTCCCGACGTGGTGGTGGTACGCGGCGAACGCCTGCCGTTCTGGTCGGCGTTTGCCCGGGTTGCGCCGTGCGGCCTTGGCCTGACCCTGGCCTCGATCGGCTATGGCACCCTGACCACCTTCGTCACCTTGTACTATCTGGAGCGCGGCTGGGTTGGCGCAGCCTGGTGTTTGAGTGCGTTTGGTGTGTGTTTCATCATTTCGCGGCTGCTGTTCGTCAACGCGGTCAACCGGTTTGGTGGTTACAACGTGGCGGTCGCCTGCATGGCCACTGAAGTGCTCGGCCTGAGCCTGCTGTGGCTCGCGCCTTCGCCGGCGTGGGCTCTGGTTGGCGCAGGGCTTACCGGGTTCGGGCTGTCGCTGGTGTACCCGGCGCTGGGCGTCGAGGCAATCCGGCAGGTCCCCAGCAGCAGCCGCGGCGCGGGGCTGGGGGCCTATGCGGTGTTCTTCGATATGGCCTTGGCTATCGCCGGCCCGGTGATGGGCGCAGTAGCCGTGCACCTGGGCTATTCCTCGATCTTCTGCGTGGCTGCCCTGCTTGCCCTGGCCGGGGTGGGCCTAACGCTGTTGCTGTCGCGGCACGCTCGCCGCAGCTGACCGCTCGGCCAGTGGCGGCGTGCCCAGCGCCTGGCTGAAGAACGCCGCCGTTTCACGCTCTAGCGAATGATGGATATGGCGGCGGTCCACGCCCTCGGCATCTTTGCACAGCGCCGGCATCCGCGCGTACTGCTCGGCGTCGCAGTGGGCCATGAACACAAAGTGGCCGGCGCCGGCCAACAGACGGTAATCGGGGGTGACCGGCAGCTTGCGGGCCAGAGCCTCGGCGTTGCGGTCCACTGCCACCAGTTGGTCGCTATCGCCGCTATAGATCAGGGCTGGCACCTGAACCCCGGCCAAGGCATGGCGCCCGAACAGCAGGCTCAGCGGCGCCATCAGCATCACCGCCCCTACCCGCGGGTCGGCCTGCGGCGCCAGTTCGCTGCGGTCGGCAATCAATATGCCGTGGGTCTTGCAGGCGTCGGCGTCGTTCGGGCGCTCCAGGCAGTACTGGCGCAGGCGGTCCAGGTCCGGGCGCGCACCGGAAAGGATCAACGCGGTTTCGCCACCAGCCGAATAACCGATCACGCCCACCTTGCCTTCGTCCAGATAAGGCCCGACCAATGCATCATCGCGGGCGGCGGTGATTGCGGCGCTGACTTGCAGCGGCCGACCATACAGGTTGCTCAGGGTGCCCAGACGACTGTGGTCGCGGGCGTTGTCCCCCGGGTGCACTACCGCCACCACCACGAAGCCTCGCCGCGCCAACGCGGTTGCCAGGTAGTGCAGCGCCAATGGGCTGCCGGTATTGCCGTGGGACAGGACCAGTAACGGGAATCGGCCCGTGGCGACGGGTGCCTCCTCAGCCACCTCGACTGGATAGCCGTCTATACGGCTACTACGGGGTTTACCAATAGCGGGGTAGAACGCCAGTGCTTGCATCGGCCGGCTATCGACCGGGTCCGCCAAGGTCATAGGGTGCAGGCCGACAACCCGCGGCGCAGCCTCGGCATGGGCCAGCAGGCCGCCGAGCAGGACCAGCGCCAACAGGCAGCGGGGGATAGTCATCGGCCAGCGGTTCCTTGCAGGGCGAAGAGATAGCCCAGCATAGAGCCGGCCTGGCTTGCGCCGGATGAAAACTGGATGAAACCATCGTCATGCAAGTTGCGCGCGCACCCTATGCATTTGCGCACGGCGTCGAACCCGTGGCATAGATACAGGTCCACGTCTTTACGTGACAGTTTCGCGCCAATGAAGGAGATTCATGCATGAGCAAGCCCGCCTATGTACCCCCCAAGGTCTGGCGCAACGAGGCAGCCTCCGGCGGCCAGTTCGCCAGCATCAACCGCCCGGTTGCCGGCCCGACGCACGACAAGGACCTGCCGCTGGGCAAGCACCCGCTGCAGCTGTATTCCCTGGCAACACCCAATGGCGTCAAGGTCACCATTGCCCTTGAAGAGCTGCTTGCCTTGGGCCATACCGCAGCCGAGTACGATGCCTGGTTGATACGCATTGGTGAGGGCGACCAGTTTTCCAGCGGCTTCGTCCAGGTCAACCCCAATTCCAAGATCCCTGCCCTGCTCGACCGCAGCGTCGAACCAGCTGTGCGGGTATTCGAATCGGGTTCGATCCTGCTGTACCTGGCAGACAAGTTCGGCGCACTGCTGCCAAAATCGCCCGCTACACGCACCGAGAGCCTGAATTGGCTGTTCTGGCAGATGGGCGCGGCGCCTTACCTGGGCGGTGGCTTCGGTCACTTCTACGTGTACGCCCCGGAAAAATTCGAATACGCGATCAACCGCTTCACCATGGAGGCCAAGCGTCAACTGGACGTGCTTGACCGCCGCCTGGCCGAGAGCCGCTACCTGGGCGGTGATGAGTACAGCATTGCCGATATTGCCGTGTGGCCGTGGTATGGCCAGCTGGTGCGCGGCAACCTGTATGACGCGGCAGAATTCCTGGCGGTGGATGAGTATCCCAACGTACAGCGCTGGGCCGAGGAAATTGCCCTGCGCCCGGCGGTGCAGCGCGGAACTCGGGTAAACCGGACGTGGGGGGATGAGGCCAGCCAGGTGCCCGAGCGGCATGCGGCGCACGATCTGGACTGAGGGTTGGCCGGGGTCGCTGTGCGACCCCGACAATGCCCCCCTGCATAAAACCATTTGCCCCCGCGCAAACCTGCGTCCGACAAGCCCTTCTTGTACACTCCTCGCATTAGCCCCCACCTGCACATTCTTTTGGTGAACGCATGATCGAGGTAACCGAGGTTTCCATTGCCGAGCTGCGCGACGCGCTCGAGTCGGGCCGCACGACGGCGGTCGAGCTGGTCAAGGCCTACCTGGCGCGGATCGACGCCTACGATGGCGCCGACACCGCCACCGCCCTGAACGCGGTAGTGGTACGCAACCCCGAGGCGCTCAAAGAAGCCGAGGCCTCCGACGCCCGCCGCGCCCAAGGCCAAGTCCTGAGCCCGCTGGATGGCATCCCCTACACCGCCAAGGACAGCTATCTGGTCAAAGGCCTGACCGCCGCGTCCGGCAGCCCTGCGTTCAAGGACCTGGTAGCCCAACGCGACGCCTTCACCATCGAGCGTCTGCGCGCCGCCGGTGCCGTGTGCCTGGGCAAGACCAACATGCCGCCCATGGCCAACGGTGGCATGCAGCGCGGCGTGTATGGCCGCGCCGAAAGCCCGTATAACGCCAACTTCCTGACTGCGCCCTTCGCCTCGGGCTCGTCCAACGGTGCCGGCACCGCCACCGCCGCCAGTTTCAGTGCCTTCGGCCTGGCCGAGGAAACCTGGTCCAGCGGCCGTGGCCCGGCGTCCAACAATGGCTTGTGCGCCTACACTCCATCGCGCGGCGTGATTTCGGTGCGCGGCAACTGGCCGCTGACCCCGACCATGGACGTGGTGGTACCTTACGCCCGCACCATGGCCGACCTGCTGGAAATCCTCGACGTGGTGGTCGCCGATGACGCTGACAAGCGCGGCGACCTGTGGCGCCTGCAGCCCTGGGTACCGATCCCGGCGGCATCGAGTGTGCGCCCTGCCTCGTACCTGGAACTGGCAGTGGATGCCAGCGCACTCAAGGGCAAACGCTTTGGCGTACCGCGCATGTACATCAATGCCGATACCGAAGCGGGCACCTCCGAAAAACCTGGCATCGGCGGCCCGACTGGCCAACGCATCAACACCCGCGCCACTGTGATCGACTTGTGGCAAGAAGCACGCCAGGCCCTGGAAGCGGCCGGCGCCGAAGTGCTGGAAGTGGACTTTCCGCTGGTGTCCAACTGCGAGGGCGACCGCCCGGGCGCACCGACCGTTTACAACCGCGGCATCGTCAGCAAAGAGTTCCTCCGTGACGAGCTGTGGGAGCTGTCGGGCTGGGCCTTTGACGACTTCCTGCGTGCCAACGGCGACCCAAAGCTTAACCGCCTGGCCGATGTCGATGGCCCACAAATCTTCCCCCACGACCCGGGCACCCTGCCCAACCGTGAGGACGACCTGGCCGCCGGCATGGACGAGTACGTCAACATGGCCAAGCGCGGCCTGAAGACATGGGACCAGATCGAGACCGTGCCTGACGGCCTACGCGGCCTGGAGCACACCCGCAAACTGGACCTGGAAGACTGGATGGACAACCTGGGCCTGGATGCGGTGCTGTTCCCGACCGTGGCCGATGTAGGCCCGGCCGATGCCGACGTCAACCCGGCATCGGCGGACATCGCCTGGAGCAACGGTATCTGGGTGGCCAACGGCAACCTGGCGATCCGTCACCTGGGTGTACCGACCGTGACCGTGCCAATGGGCGTGATGGCCGATATCGGCATGCCGGTGGGGCTGACCTTTGCCGGGCGGGCTTACAGTGACAATGCATTGTTGAGCTTTGGTGCGGCCTTCGAGGCGACTGGCTCGCGCCGGATGATTCCGCCGCGCACCCCGGCTCTGGGCTGACTTTTACAAGGGCCGCTTTGCGGCCCATCGCCGGCAAGCCAGCTCCTACAGGAAACTGCAAACCTCAAGGGCTGTGCAGGACCTCTGGGAGCTGGCTTGTCGGCGATAAGCCCGTACAACCACCACAGATCGCACAATTCAACTTTATGTGTAAAAATACACAAAACGTTGATATTGCGATTTGCCATGCCTATCACCCCCGGCGATGAACGCCACCTCACCCTCACAGTGCTCAAGGCTGCCATTCAGGCCCTGGGCAGCGTTGCCGCACGCAACATGGAAATCCTCCTGCACGACCTGGACCACCCGGAACGTTCCGTGGTGGCGATCGTCAACGGCCACCTCTCCGGCCGCAGCGTCGGCAGCCCGATCCTCGCCGCCCCAGAGCAGGACCAAGGCTTCAAGGCACTGATGCAGGCCTCAGCCGACCAGCACGGCAGCGAGCCGGTGGTACTGCCCGACTACCCCACCACACTCAAGGGCCGCACCCTGCGCAGCGCCACCGCGATCTTTCGCGACAGCACCGGCCACCCCTTCGCCAGCCTCTGCGTCAACACCGACGTCACCGGCCTGGACGCCGCCATGAGTTTTCTCCAGCAGTTCCAACCGCTGGGGGCCACGCCTGCCGTCAGCGAACCCGCCGACATGGAACTGCTGATGAGCGAGATCATCCAGGCTTCCCTGCAACGTAGCGGCCAAGGCCGGATGAACAAACAGGCCAAGGTCGAAGCCGTGCGGGTCATGCAGGAGCGCGGCCTGTTCATCGTCAAAGGCGGCGTGGAAAAGGCCGCAAGTGCCCTCGGCGTAACCCGCTACACCATTTACAACTACCTTGAACAATTACGCGGAACCACCCAATGACCTTGCATATCCACACCCCCCTGATCGAATCTCGTTCCATATCGTTGGCTGCGGGCCGAAACATCTGGCTCAAGCTCGATGCCCTGCAACCTTGCGGCTCGTTCAAGCTGCGCGGCGTCGGCCACGCCTGCGAAGTGCATCAGGCCCGTGGCGCCCAGCAGTTCATTTCTTCCTCGGGCGGCAACGCCGGCCTGGCAGTAGCGTATGCGGGGCGCAAGCTGGGTGTGTCGGTGACCGTTGTAGTTCCCGAGACCACCACCGAGCGGGCCAAGGAGTTGCTGCGCCTGGAAGACGCCAACGTGGTGGTGCATGGCAG
The DNA here is from genome assembly GCF_056098905.1 of Pseudomonas sp. TSO6. Taxonomy (NCBI): domain Bacteria; kingdom Pseudomonadati; phylum Pseudomonadota; class Gammaproteobacteria; order Pseudomonadales; family Pseudomonadaceae; genus Pseudomonas; species Pseudomonas sp. TSO6. The sequence continues at coordinate 127,179 of NZ_JBLZWV010000034.1, forward strand.
CTCCTGGCAAGAGGCCAACGCCCTGGCGCAGACCTTGGTGGGGCCGAATGATGCGTTCATCCACCCGTTTGACGATCCGCTGCTGTGGGCCGGGCATGCCAGCCTGATCGATGAAGTCGCCGAAGCAGGCGTGAAACCGGACGCCGTGGTGCTGTCGGTGGGCGGTGGCGGGTTGCTCAGCGGCGTGGTCCAGGGGCTGCAGCGCAATGGTTGGGCGGATGTCCCGGTGCTGGCGGTGGAAACCCACGGCGCCGCGTCGCTGCATGCGGCCATGCAGGCGGGGCATTCGGTCGAGCTGGAGCGCATCGCTTCGGTGGCGACGTCGCTGGGGGCAAAGCGGGTAGCCGATCAGGCGCTGGCCTGCGCTCAGCAACACCCGGTGCACAGCCACCTGGTCAGCGATCGCGCGGCGCTGGAGGCCTGCGAGCGGTTCCTGCTGGACCACCGCGTGCTGGTCGAACCGGCGTGTGGAGCGGCGTTGGCATTGGCGTATGCGCCGGGCGCCCTGGCGCAATACCAGAATGTGCTGGTGGTGGTTTGTGGTGGGGCTACTGCAACGCTGGAGCAGATTCACGCGTGGTTGCAGCAAGCTGATTGAGGCCGCCGCCCGTCGGTGGTGATTACGACAGTCACATGCGCCTGTTCTACTGAGCCCGCCGCAACCGGAAAAATGCCCTCGCAACGGCGTCAGCTCTGACGAAATGCGTATCGCACCCTTTCGGTCTGCGGCAAGTGAAGGCACAATGCGTGTCCTTTTTTTGGCCGGCCTGGCCCGGGGCCTTTAAATGATCAAGACGCCGTATTACCTCATCGACAAAACCAAGCTGCTCAGCAACATGGAGAAGATCGCCTACGTGCGTGAACACTCCGGTGCCAAGGCGCTGCTTGCCCTCAAGTGCTTCGCTACCTGGTCGGTGTTCGACCTGATGCAGCAGTACATGGACGGCACCACCTCGTCCTCGCTTTTCGAGCTCAAGCTCGGCCGCCAGAAGTTCGCCGGCGAAACCCACGCCTACAGCGTGGCCTGGGCCGACGACGAGGTCGAGGAAATGCTCGAGAACTGCGACAAGATCATCTTCAACTCGATCGGCCAGCTGCAGCGCTTTGCCGAACAGTCCGAAGGCAAAGTGCGCGGCCTGCGCGTCAACCCGCAGGTCAGCAGCTCTGACTACCTGCTGGCCGACCCGGCACGTCCGTTCAGCCGCCTGGGCGAATGGGACCCTGCCAAGATCGAGCAGGTGATCGAACAGATCTCCGGCTTCATGTTCCACAACAACTGCGAGAACGGCGACTTCGGCCTGTTCGACAAGATGCTCACGCACATCGAAGAGCGCTTCGGTCACCTGCTGCACAAGGTCGAGTGGGTCAGCCTCGGTGGCGGCATCCACTTCACCGGTGAAGACTATGCGGTAGACGCCTTCTGCGCACGCCTCAAAGCCTTCTCGGAGAAGTACGGCGTGCAGGTGTACCTGGAGCCGGGCGAAGCGGCCATCACCAACAGCGCCTCGCTGGAAGTGACCGTGCTCGACACCCTGTACAACGGCAAGCACCTGGCCGTGGTCGACAGCTCGATTGAAGCGCACCTGCTCGACCTGCTGATCTACCGCCTCAACGCCAAGATGGCCCCCAACGACGGCGAGCACACCTACATGGTCTGCGGCAAGTCGTGCCTGGCCGGTGACATCTTCGGCGAGTACCAATTCGATCGCCCGTTGGCCATTGGCGATCGCCTGTCGTTCATCGACACGGCGGGTTACACCATGGTCAAGAAAAACTGGTTCAACGGTCTGAAAATGCCATCCATCGTGGTCAAGCAACTCGACGGCAGCGTCGAAGTCGTCCGCGAGTTCGGTTTTGAAGACTACGTTTCCAGCCTGTCGTAAGGCCGGCTTTCCAAGTAAGGAGCAAAAGGTAAATTGAAGAAGAACGTTCTTATCATTGGTGCAGGAGGTGTCGCCAAGGTGGTGGCCCACAAGTGCGCACAGCATAACGACGAACTGGGTCGTATCGCTATCGCGTCACGGAACATCTCCAAATGCCAGGCCATCATCGACAGCGTCAAGGCCAAGGGTAGCCTCAAGGTACCCGCCGACATCCAGGCCTTCTCGCTCAATGCCCTCGATGTCGAGGCAACCAAGGCGCTGATCCGCGAGACCGAATCGCAGATCGTGATCAACGTAGGTTCCGCCTTCCTCAACATGTCGGTGCTGCGTGCCTGCATCGATACGGGTGTCGCCTATCTGGACACCGCCATCCACGAAGAGCCGGGCAAGATTTGCGAGACCCCGCCGTGGTACGGCAACTACGAGTGGAAACACCTCGAAGAGTGCCAGGCAAAGAACATTACAGCCATTCTCGGCGTCGGTTTCGACCCGGGTGTGGTAAACAGCTACGCCAAACTGGCGCAGCAGCAGTATTTCGACAGCATTGATTCGATCGACATTCTCGACGTCAATGCCGGTTCGCATGGCAAGTACTTTGCCACCAACTTCGACCCGGAAATCAACTTCCGCGAGTTCACCGGGCAAGTGTGGAGCTGGCAGAACAGCCAGTGGACCAGCAACACCATGTTCGAGGTCAAGCGTACCGACGACCTGCCTGTGGTAGGTTCGCAAAACCTGTACCTGACCGGCCACGACGAAGTTCACTCGATTTCGAAGAACCTCAACGTACCGAACGTGCGTTTCTGGATGAGCTTCGGCGAGCACTACATCAATGTGTTCACCGTGCTGAAAAACCTGGGCCTGCTCAGCGAGCAACCGGTGAAAACCGCCGAAGGCCTGGAAGTGGTACCGCTGAAAGTGGTCAAGGCCGTACTGCCAGACCCGGCCTCCCTGGCCCCTGGCTACACCGGCAAGACCTGCATCGGTGACCTGGTCAAAGGCACCAAGGATGGTCAGCCGCGCGAAGTGTTCATCTACAACGTGGCTGACCACGAAGAAGCCTACGCCGAGACCGACAGCCAGGGCATTTCCTACACCGCCGGTGTACCGCCAGTGGCTGCTGCCCTGCTGGTTGCCCGTGGCGAATGGGATGCCAAGCGCATGGTCAACGTCGAGGAGCTGCCAGCCGAGCCGTTCCTCAAGGCGCTGGACGTGATGGGCCTGCCAACCCGCGTCAAGGATGAAAAAGGCGATCGTCCTTGGGACGCTGAAGCCTAAGCAACAAACAGAAGGGGCGCCACATGGCGCCCCTTCTGCGTTTCCAGGCCTGGCCTTTTCGCGGGCTCGCCCGCTCCCACAGGTAACGTGCTTCTCAGGCCTGAAGTTATCCTGTGAGAGCGGGCAAGCCCGCGAAGAGGCCAGTGCAGGACGACACCCTACTTCCGGGCCTCCAGAATCAGGTTGAACGGCGTCTGCGTCGCTCGCCGGAACCGGCTAAACCCCGCCTCTTCAAACACCGCCCGCAACCGCGCCTCCCCGGCTTGCGCGCCCAGCCCCAGGCCCACTTCCTGCGACAGCGAATTCGGCGTGCAGATGAAGGTAGACGCTGCGTAGAACAAGCGCCCTACCGGCGTCAGGTTACCGTCCAGCGAATCCTCGGCAAAAGGTTCTACCAGCATGACCGTGCCGTCAGCCTTCAACGCCCGATAGGCATGCTTGGCCGCCCCCACCGGGTCGCCCATGTCGTGCAGGCAATCGAAGAAGCACACCAGGTCATGGTCATGCCCCGGGTAATCCTTCGCACTGGCCTGCTGAAAACTCACCCGCTCGGCTAGCCCCGCCTCACGCGCGCGATCGTTGGCGGTGGTGATGGAAGGCCCGTGGTAGTCGTAGCCGACGAAGGTAGACGCTGGAAACGCCTGGGCCATGACCAGCGTCGAGGCGCCATGCCCGCAGCCTACATCCGCCACCTTGGCGCCCGCCTGTAGCTTGGCCACCACACCCTCGAGCGCCGGCAACCACTCAGCGACCAGAAACGTACGGTAGCCCGGCCGGAAAAACCGCTCGGTACCGCTGAACATGCACGGGTGGTGGTCCCCCCAGGCCAGCCCGCCATCGCCGCGCATGGCCGCGACCAGCTTGTCCTTGTCATGGAACAGCGCAGCGATCACTGCGGCCCCACCGGCCATGTAGGCTGGGGAGTCCTCCAGCGCCAAGGCCATGGCCTGCTCTTCGGGCAGCACAAAAGAGCCCTTGTCGTGCGCCATGTAACCCGAAGCGGCCTGGGCGTTCAGCCATTCGCGCACCAGCCGCGGATGGCAGCCGGTTTTTTCCGCCAGCGCTTCGGGGGTAGTTGGCTGGCTATCGGCCATCGCTCGATACAACCCCAGTTCGTCGCCCAGGATGACATTGGCCAGGGTCGCCGCTGCGCCCATGTCGCCCACCAGCTTGCCCATGAAATCGTGAAGCCTTGCCTCGTCCATGACCTGCCCTCCTCTGCAAGAAGGCCATCGCCAGCGAGGGAACTCCGATCCGGGGAGGCGGTGGTCGGTTCAAGGGTTTGTGCTCGCCCTACAGCGCGTTATCGCGAGCACTCGGTAAGTCTAGATCTTCTGCACATACGCGACGAGATCCCGTCCACATAGCGGCGGAATTCCTCCTTCAGGTAACAATTCCTAAACAAGACTGTGACATTTTTTTTCAGCTTTCTTATCAAGGAGCGGAAAAATGAAAGTCACGGTCTTCGGTACCGGCTACGTTGGCCTCACCCAGGCAGTGTGCCTGGCCCAGGTGGGGCATTCGGTGTTGTGCATGGATGTCGACGCCGAGCGGGTCGCCACCCTCAATGACGGTCATTGCCCGTTCTTCGAGCCGGGCCTTGCGCCGCTGCTGGAGAAAAACCTGGCCTGCGGCCGCCTGCGTTTCACCACCGATGCCCGGGCAGCAGTCCACTACGCCAAGCTGCAGTTCATCGCAGTCGGCACACCGCCACAAGCCGATGGCAGCGCTGACCTGAAGCAGGTTTTTGCCGTGGTCGACAGCATTCTCGAACATGCTGACGGCGCCAGGGTGATCGTCAACAAGTCCACCGCGCCGGTCGGCACGGTGCACCGCATCAAGTCGCGCATAGCCCAGGCCGTCGCCGACCCCGCTCGCTTCCAGGTAATCAGCAACCCGGAGTTTCTAAAGGAAGGCTCGGCTGTGGACGACTGCATGCGGCCGGACCGCATCATCATCGGCGGCGCCGAACCGGCCGAAGTGGAGTTGCTGCGCGAGCTGTACCTGCCGTTCAGCCGCAACCGCGAAAAACTCATGGTGATGGATGCACGCAGCGCCGAGCTGACCAAGTACGCGGCCAACTGCATGCTGGCGACCAAGATCTCCTTCATCAACGAAATCGCCAACCTGGCCGAGCACCTGGGGGCCGATATCGAAATGGTGCGCCGTGGCATCGGTTCCGACCCACGCATCGGCTATGACTTCATCTACGCCGGGTGCGGCTTTGGCGGCTCGTGCTTCCCCAAAGACCTGCGAGCCCTGCGCCGCAGTGCTGAGGCTGAAGGCTTCGAGCCACAGTTGCTGCGTGCGGTGGAGTCGGTTAACGAACATCAGAAGGGCCGGCTGTTCAGCAAGATCCAGCGGCATTATCCCGATGGCCTGCGGGGTAAGGTATTCGCCCTGTGGGGGTTGTCGTTCAAGCCCAACACCAATGACATCCGTGAAGCCTCCAGCCGGGTCTTGCTGGAAGCGCTGTGGGCTGCCGGCGCGCGGGTACAGGCCCACGACCCGCAGGCGATGGAAGAAATCCAGCGGCATTACGGCCGGCGCGCCGACCTGCAACTGGTGCCCTGCAAGGACGATGCACTGGAGGGCGCCGATGCGCTGGTAATCGTCACCGAATGGCAGGATTACCGCGTGCTCAACCTGGACAAGGTACCGCGACAGTTGGCCGACCGGGTGGTGTTCGACGGGCGCAACCTGTTCGAGCCCAAACACATGGCCGCCGCCGGCCTGACTTACTACGGTATCGGCCGCGGCCAGGTGCAGCCAGATCGGCGGTGGCCAGCCGGACGCTAAGGCGCAGGAGGTTCCAGCTGCAGCACCTCGTTGGTATACGCCCACTCCTTCTGTACCTGGTCAGGGTAGTCATTCAGGCGGGTACCATAGGACGGGATGATCTGTTTGATCCTCGCCTGCCACTCGGGCGAGGCCACCTTGTCCTTGAACACCTTGTTCAGCACATCAAGCATGATTGGCGGCGCGGTCGAGGCGCCGGGCGAGGCCCCCAACAAGCCGGCGATGCTGCCGTCCTTGGACGTCACCACTTCGGTACCGAGCTTGAGCACGCCACCGAGTGCCTCGTCCTTCTTGATGATCTGTACCCGCTGACCTGCCTGCCACAACCGCCAGTCTTCCTTCTTGGCCTCGGGGAAGTAGGTGCGCAGCGCTTCGAAGCGGTCATTGTCAGATTGCAGCACCTGGCCGATCAGGTATTGCACCAGGTCAAACTCGCGTACCCCGACCCGCACCATCGGCCAGGCGTTGTGCACGCTGGTACTGGCAAGCAAATCGAGCAGCGAGCCTTGCTTGAGGAACTTGGTCGAGAAGGTGGCGAACGGCCCGAACAGGATCATGCGCTTGCCATCGAGTACCCGGGTGTCCAGGTGCGGCACCGACATGGGCGGCGCACCGGTGGCGGCAATGCCATAGGCCTTGGCCATGTGACGCTGCGCGATAGCCGGGTTGTCGGTGACCAGGAACGAACCGCCGACCGGGAAACCGGCATAGTCCTTGGCCTCGTCAATCCCCGACTTCTGCAGCAGGGGTAACGCCGCACCACCAGCACCAATGAACAGGAACTTGGCGTCGGTGGCCGCCTTGCTGCCATCTTTGAGGTTCTTGTACTCGACATGCCACGAGCCGTCGTCGTTACGGGTGATGTCTTGTACTTCGGTGGACAACTTGAGGTCGAAGTTAGGCCGGGTCTGCAGATAGCCCACGTACTGCCGGGTAATCTCGCCAAAGTTGACGTCGGTGCCAATCGGCGTCCAGGTTACCGCCAATTTCTGGTTGGGGTCGCGCCCCTCCATCATCAACGGTACCCATTTGCGGATCTGCTCATGGTCCTCGGAGTACTGCATGGGCTTGAACAACGGGCTGGCCTGCAGCGCCTCGTAGCGCTTTTTCAGGAAGCGGATGTTGTCGTCACCCCAGACGAAGCTCATGTGAGGGGTGGTGTTGATAAACGAATGCGGGTTCTTCAACACCCCCTGCTTAACCTGCCAGGCCAGGAACTGACGGGTGACCTGAAACGACTCGTTGATCTCCACAGCTTTGCTGATGTCGATCTTGCCGTCTTTTTCCGGGGTGTAGTTGAGTTCGGCAAGGGCGGAGTGGCCGGTGCCTGCGTTGTTCCAGCCGTTGGAGCTTTCTTCGGCGACCTTGTCCAGGCGTTCGACCATCTCCATGGACCAGCCTGGCTCCAGTTCGTTGAGCCAGACCGCCAGCGTGGAACTCATGATGCCGCCGCCCACCAGCATGACATCGACCTTTCTGGTTTCCGCGGCCTGGGCGTTGAGCATGCCAAAGGCCAAGGCCAGCCCGGCCAGCGCCAGCTCCGGCTTCAGGGTGATTTTCATAACCGTTTCCGCGCCTCGTTGCTATCCGTAAGTCCAGCCACAAGCTTAGCTGACGGATTTAGTCGGGCATGGCTGGCGCACAACCACTTGCAATCAGACACATCTCAAAATACTGTATGAATATTCAGTACAGTGAGACAGCCCAATGCAACTCATCGCCAAACTCGGCATCCTTGCCGACGCCGCCAAGTACGATGCATCTTGCGCCAGCAGCGGTGCACCCAAGCGCAATTCGCGCGGCGGCGACGGGCTGGGCGCTACCAACGGCATGGGTATCTGTCACAGCTACACCCCCGACGGCCGCTGCGTATCGCTGCTCAAGGTACTGTTGACCAACTTCTGCCTGTACGACTGCCAATACTGCGTGAACCGCCGGTCCAGCAACGTCCCCCGCGCGCGCTTCAGCCCTGAGGAAGTGGTACGCCTGACGCTGGATTTCTACCGACGCAATTGCATCAGTGGCCTGTTCCTCAGCTCCGGCATCATCCGTTCGGCGGATTACACCATGGAGCAATTGATCCGCGTAGCCCGCTTGTTGCGCGAAGAGCACAACTTCCGCGGCTACATACACCTCAAGACCATCCCCGATGCCGACCCGCTACTGATCGAAGAGGCAGGCCGCCTGGCCGACCGCCTCAGCGTCAATATCGAACTGCCCACCGAAGCCAGCCTCAAGCGCCTGGCACCGGAAAAACACGCGCATACCATCCGTCAGGCCATGGGCGTGATTCACCAGGGCCAGCAAGCCGTGGCCAATGAACCCAAGGCCCCGCGCTTCACCCCTGCCGGGCAAAGCACCCAGGTCATCGTCGGCGCCGACAGCACCGACGACAGCACCCTGCTGCGCAATGCCGAATCGCTGTACCAGGGTTATGGCCTGAAGCGCGTGTACTACTCGGCTTTCAGCCCGATACCTGACAGCCCGGGCAGCGTGCCCCTGGCTGCACCGCCGCTGCTGCGCGAGCACCGCCTGTACCAGGCCGACTTCCTGCTGCGTGGCTACGGCTACAAGGCGGGTGAATTGCTGGGCCAGAGCGGTAACCTGGCGCTGGACATCGACCCCAAGCTGGCCTGGGCACTGGCCAACCGTGACGTTTTTCCGCTGGATGTAAACCGCGCCGAGCCTGCGCTGCTCGCGCGTATTCCCGGTATCGGCCTGCGCAGCGTACAGCGCCTGGTCGCGCTGCGCCGGGAACGGCGCGTCCGCTATGACGACCTGATCCAATTGCGCTGCGTGCTGGACAAGGCACGGCCGTTCATCGTCACCAGCGATTACCGCCCAGCCCAGTCCGAGCTGCGCAGCGGCTTGCTGCGAGCGCGTTTGCGTGAGCCGCAAGCGCCGGTGCAGATGGGGCTGTGGGGATGATTGCGCTCAACTGCGATGACCGGTTCGCCACCTGGCGGGACCAGGCCCGCGTGTTGCTGGGGCATGGCATCGACCCGTCGCAAGTCACCTGGTCACAAGGCCCGATGGCAGACCTGCTGGCGGTGCCTGCGCCGCTCCCGGAGGGCCCTGGCCCCTTTCGCGCCAAGGTGCCTGCCGCGCTGCTGAGCCAGTTGGAACAGGCGGCCCGTTACTGCGGCGAGCAACGCTGGAACCTGTTGTACGAAGTGCTCTGGCGAGTGGCCCATGGTGACCGCACGGCCATGCTGGCGGGCGACCGATTGGGCAGTGAACTGCAACGGCGCATCAAGCAAGTCAGCCGAGAGGCGCATCACCTGCATGCGTTTGTGCGCTTCGTACCGTTGCCAGAGGCGTTGGCAGAACGCCTGCAACTTGATCTGGTCGCCTACCACGAACCGGCACATGACATTCTGGAGAGTGCCAGCCCCCATTTTGCCGACCGCCTGGGGCGTTTGCGCTGGTTGATCGCCACACCACAGGATGGCATTCGCTTCGACGGCCAGGTGTTCGATTACCAACGCCGGTGCCCCGAGCGCTGGCAGCAATGGGCGCGCAATGCTGAAGACCCAGGCGCCGAACTATGGCGCACCTACTACCGCCACACCTTCAACCCTGCCCGCCTCAACCCCGGTGCCCTGCGCCTGCACATGCCCGGGCGGTTCTGGCGGCATTTGCCGGAAGGCATGCTGATACCGCAGCTCGAAGGCCTGGCCCGCCAAGGCAAACAGCGGGACGGCCAAGCGCTCGAAGTTGCCTCCCAAACGGGCAAGCAAATCAGCAAGCCTGCGCGGTCGGTGTAGGAGCGGCCTTGTGTCGCGATGGGCCGCACAGCGGCCCCAGGGTTTCAGCATCAAAGCAAATATGATTGTCCGGTCCCCTACCCTGGCAACATCCTGCTAGCGAATAGCGCCCTGAAGGAGCGAGTTTTCCGCTCCTGCATGAATCGCACACCCCCTCCACAAGCGCGTCGCGCTCAGCCAAAGAGCCTGGCCAGGCAGGCCAGTTTCTTCTTGTACGACCGCCGCGCCTCCAGCGCCTGCTCCAGGCTTACCGCCAGGAACCGTGCCTGTTGGTTGGGCTGCATCTGGCCGATCAGGTCGAGGTCTGCGCTGATCACCGTGCCGATCATGGCGTAGCCGCCACCCGACACCGCATCACGGTGCAGGATGATCGGTTCCAGCCCCGCAGGCACCTGGATAGAACCGATCGGGTAGCAGCTGTCGACGATGTTCGACGGGTCCGAGCCGGCTCCGAACGGTTGCTCCCGCGGCTGGAAGCTCAAGGCGCTGCCGCCTTTGTAGCGATAGCCGATACGGTCCGCTTCGGAGCCGACTGTCCAGGCCTGGGTGAAGAAGCTTTGCGCTGCGGCCTCCGTCAGGCGATGGAAGTACAGCCCCGGCACCACCCGCACCACCACCTCGCCGCCCAGGGCCTGGCGCAGGGCCATTGGCAGGCTTGCGCCGGCGCGGGTCTTGCCGCTGGGCACACCGACCGGCAGCACGTCGCCTGCCATCAGCTTGCGCCCCTGGAACCCGCCCAATGCCCCCAGCGCGTAGGTGGAACGGCTGCCGAGCACCTCAGGTACATCAATGCCACCGGCCACGGCCAGGTAGGCACGGGCGCCCGCCGTGGGGAAGCCGAAGCGCAACACCTGCCCCGCGCGCACGGTAAATGCCGTGTCGGGGCGCTGCTCGCGGCCATCCAGCAAAGCGGGCATCTGTGCACCGCATACCGCCACCAGCGCATCCTGCTGGAACTCCAGCTCCGGCCCCACCAGCGCGCACTCAAGGGCTGCTGCGCCCGCCGGGTTGCCCACCAGGTGGTTGGCCGCGCGCAGGGCGTACTGGTCGAGTGCACCGGACGGCGGAATGCCCAGGTGGTAGTAGCCTTCACGGCCCAGGTCCTGCACCGAGGTGGCCAGGCCGGGTTTGAGTACCTTGATCATACCAGTACCTCCTGCAGCGACTTGGGGTAACCGACCGGGTCGGCAAGGAAGGCATCCAGGGAGAATTCGACCGGGCGAATACGCAAGTCGAAACGGCCCTCCTCCACATCTGCCACTGCCTGGTCGTAGGCCCGGCGATCAATGGGCTTGAACTGCACGATGTCACCCGGGCGGAAAAACACCATGTGCGCCTTCAGGTAGTTCAGTGTTTGCCGAGGGTCGTAGATCGGTGCCGGGGTGACGCCGAACATCTGGTAGCCCCCCGCACCGCGCACCGAGTAGATGCAACCGAAGCAACCGCCATGGCCCAGGGTGAGTTTGGGCGTGTCGGTACGCGGGCGCAGGTATTTAGGTACCTGCAACTGCCGCTCGCGCTCGACCATCTGGAACATGAACGGCAGGCCGGCCACGAAACCGACCATCGACACGAACCAGGGCGCACCACTGTGGGCGGCGATGAACGCGTCGACATCGGCCAGCCCATTAATGCGCGCCGCGTATTCCAGGTCGGTGCTGGCCGGGTCCTGGTGGCGGTCTCGGAAACGCATCAGGGTTTCATGGGTCCAGGGGTCGTTGTACAGCACCGGGATCTCGATGATCCGCGTCTGCAACGAGCGCTCGGCCACAGCCTGGGCCTCGGCACCTTGCACCGCTTCAAGCAGCGCCTGCGGCGCGATGCGGTCGGGGTCGAAGCGGATCTGGAACGAGGCATTGGCCAGGCACACGTCCAGCACGCCATCCAGAGCCAGCCGTTCAACGGCACGGGTGACGGCCATGCCCTTGAAAAAGGCTTCCAGCGACATGCTGTCGCTGACTTCGGCAAACAGGTGCTCGTCTGCGCCGAAGCTGTAGCGGATCGGGGTTGTAGCAAGCGGTTCGGCCATGACTGTTCCTTTTCTTGGAATCTTTATAGAAAGGCAGGCGAAAACAAAATACACGGGCTCCGGCTTGTGCCAGACGGATGCCTCACGGGCTCAGCGCGGCGCGCGCACCACAATACCGGCCGCGTCCAGCGCCCTGCGCGTGGCCTCGACCAGGTCGAGAGCGCCGGGGGTGTCACTGTGCAGGCAGATGGAATCGAATTCGATGGCCAGGTCCTGCCCCTCGACCGTGCGCACCACGCCTTGCTGGCATGCCCGCAACACGCGCTCGGCGACCGCTTTGGGCTCGTGGCCGCGCACATTGCGGGTGAACACGATCGAGCCGCTCAGGTCGTACTCACGGTCGGCGTAGAACTCGCGAACCACCGGCTGGCCCAGTGCCTGGGCAATACGGCAGATCACCGAGCCCGGCATGCAGTACAACAGCAGTTCCGGCTCGATCACCCGCAGGTTTTCCACCAGCAGGCGGGCGGCTTCTTCGTCACGCGCCAGGTGCATGTAAAGCGCACCGTGCGGTTTGATGTGCTGCAGGCGCACCCCTTGGGCACGGGCAATTTCGCGCAGTGCGCCCAGTTGATAGAGCATGTCGTCGACCAGTTCCTGGGCTGGCGCGTTGATGTGCCGGCGACCAAAGCCGACAAGGTCACGAAAACCCGGGTGTGCACCTACCGCCACGCCCAGGGCCTTGGCCCGCTCGACGGTGCGGCGCATGGTGCCGGGGTCGCCGGCATGAAAGCCCGTGGCGATGTTGGCCGTGCTTATGTAGCCCATCAGCTCGTTGTCGACACCGTCGCCGATGGTCCACGGGCCAAATCCCTCACCCATGTCCGAGTTGAAATCCACCACCTGCATGACTGTCTCTCCTGGTGCTTGTGACTGCATGCAAGCCACGTTAGATTCTCCTTACCCCCTTGGGAAGATCTATAAACAGATAGGGTGTCTTCGGAAAATCAGATACCCCAGGAGCCAACCGTGTCACTGACCCTGCGCCAGGTCCGCTACTTCGTTGCCACCGCCGAGATCGGCCAGATTTCCCAGGCAGCCATCCACCTGAACATCTCCCAGTCGGCGGTGACCACGGCAATCAAGGAACTGGAAGCCATGCTTGGCGTGCTGCTGTTCCAGCGCTCGGCCCAAGGTATGAGCCTGACCGAGGCCGGCCGGCACTTCCTGAACCGCGCCTACGTGATTCTGCGCAGTGTCGACGACGCACTGAACAGCCCGCTGCCGAACGTGCGCGCCAGCGGCCTGCTGCGCCTGGCGGCAAGCTACACAGTGATCGGCTACTTCCTGCCACACCACCTGCAGCGCCTGGAACACTGGCACCCGGATGTGACCCTGGAGCTGTACGAGCAGGAGCGCAGCGCCATCGAGCAAGGTTTGCTGGAGGGGCGTTTCGACATGGCGGTTGTGCTCACGGCCAACCTCACCCACCCCGACATCGTCTCTGAAACACTGTTCAACTCCGAGCGCCGGCTGTGGCTGCCCGGCCACCACCCGCTGTGCGAGCGCTCGGCTGTAAGCCTGGCCGATGTGGCCTGCGAACCGTTCATCCTGCTGACCGTAGACGAGGCCGAGCAAAGCGCCATGCGTTATTGGGAACTGGCCGGGCAGCGCCCGAGCGTGCGGGTGCGGACCAGTTCGGTGGAAGCCGTGCGCAGCATGGTCGCCAATGGCAGTGGTGTGGCGATCTTGTCAGATCTGGTGCACAGGCCTTGGTCGCTGGAGGGCAAGCGCATCGAGACGGTGACCATCAGCGACCCGGTGACACCCATGAGCGTGGGGCTGGCCTGGCACCGGGAGCGGGCGTTCAGCCCGGCGATGCAGGCCGTGCGTAATTACTTCCATGATGCGTTCCTGGCGCCGCAGCAGTTGTCCGCCCGGCGCTGAGGGTGTGCTAGCAGGGCCGGCCTCTTCGCGGGTAAACCCGCTCCCACAGCTACTGCACCGGCCTTGAGAACAGTGGCTACCTGACTAAGCCACCGCCCCCTGGTGCGACGCGGTCGATGTGGGAGCGGGTTTACCCGCGAAGAGGCCATCACAGGTTTCAGCCGAACGATCAGGCCACAATGCCGTCATAACCTGAGCCGGTGCCGACACGCAAAGAGGACGCGAAATGACCCAGCCCGACCCGTCATACGTCAAATGGCTCGAAGACCGCGCCATGCTCAAGGCTTCCCAAGAGCGGGCCAGCCTGTATTCAGGGCAGTCACGCCTGTGGCAACAGCCCTACGCCGAAGCCCAGCCCCGCCGCGCCACTGAAATCGCCTCGGTCTGGTTGACCGTCTACCCCGACGCCATTATCGCCCCGCAAGACTGCTCCGTGCTCGGCGCGCTGGCCCACGAAGCGCTGTGGAAGCGCCTGTCGGAGATCGGCATCCAGGGCCTGCACACTGGCCCGATCAAGTTGTCCGGCGGCATCCGTGGCCGTGAACTCACCCCCAGCGTGGACGGTAACTTCGACCGCATCAGCTTCGATATCGACCCGCTGTACGGCAGCGAGCAGGAACTGGTGCAGATGAGCCGCATGGCCGCCGCACACAATGCGGTGACCATCGACGACCTGATCCCCTCGCACACCGGCAAAGGTGCCGACTTCCGCTTGGCCGAGATGGCCCACGGCCCTTACCCGGGGCTGTACCACATGATCGAAATCCGCGAAGAAGACTGGCCGCTACTGCCAGAGGTGCCCACCGGCCGCGATTCGGTAAACCTGCTGCCGGCCCAGTGCGACGAGCTCAAGGCCCGCCATTACATCGTCGGCCAGTTGCAACGGGTAATCTTCTTCGAGCCCGGAGTGAAGGAAACCGACTGGAGCGTCACGCCGCCCATCACCGGTGTCGATGGAAAAAACCGTCGCTGGGTATACCTGCACTACTTCAAGGACGGCCAACCCTCGCTGAACTGGCTGGACCCGACCTTCGCCGCCCAGCAAATGATCATCGGCGATGCCCTGCACGCCCTGGACTGCCTGGGCGCGCGCGGCCTGCGCCTGGACGCCAACGGTTTTCTGGGCGTGGAAACCCGGGCCAGCGGCACCGCCTGGTCGGAGAGCCACCCACTGTCGATCGTCGGTAACCAGTTGATCGGCGGCATGATCCGCAAGGCGGGCGGCTTCAGCTTCCAGGAACTGAACCTGACCCTGGACGACATCGCGCAGATGTCCAAGGGCGGGGCAGACCTGTCCTACGACTTCATCACCCGGCCGGCCTATCAGCATGCGCTGCTGACCGGTGACACTGAGTTCCTGCGCCTGATGCTCAAGGAAATGCACGCTTTCGGCATCGACCCCGCCTCGCTTATCCATGCCCTGCAGAACCACGACGAACTGACTGTGGAACTGGTGCATTTCTGGACCCTTCACGCCCACGACATGTACCTGTACAAGGGCCAGACCTTGCCTGGGAGTATTTTGCGTGAACATATTCGTGAAGAGATCTACGAACGGCTCTCGGGCGAGCACGCCCCTTACAACCTGCGTTTCGTAACCAATGGCATCGCCTGCACCACCGCCAGCCTGATCGCCGCGGCGCTAGGCATCCGCGACCTTGAGCAAATCGGCGCAGCGGAAATCGAGCTGATTCAGAAAGTGCATCTCCTGCTGGTCATGTACAACGCCATGCAGCCAGGGGTGGTCGCGCTGTCTGGCTGGGACCTGGTCGGTGCCCTGCCCTTGCCCGCCGAAGCGGTCGCCCAGCGGATGCTGGATGGCGACACCCGCTGGATTCACCGGGGCGGTTATGACCTGGCCGGGCTCGACCCACAGGCCGAAGTCTCGGTGCGTGGCATGCCCCGGGCCCGGGCACTGTATGGCAGCCTCGACAGCCAGCTGGAAAACGCTGATTCATTTGCCTGCAAGGTGAAGAAGCTGCTGGCTGTGCGGCAGGCCTACGGCATTGCCACCAGCCGCCAAGTGCTGGTGCCTGAGGTCAGCAGCCCAGGATTGCTGGTGATGGTGCACGAACTACCAGCCGGGCGCGGTATCCAGATCAGCGCACTGAACTTTGGCCAGGAAGCGATTGCCGAGGAGCTGCAGCTGACCGGGTTCACGCCCGGGACGGTAGTGGACATGATCAATGAAACGGTCGAAGGCGACCTGACCGAGGATGGGCGATTGCTGGTGAACCTGGACCCTTACGAGGCGCTGTGCCTGCGCATCGTCAACAGCAGCGCTCATGTGTAAGGGGCGCCGCAGCTAAGGCGGTGCAGTAGCCGTGGGAGTGGCCGGTCTTGCATTTACCGCTCCAGGGGCATAGCGTTCGGAAAGTTTCTTTTCCGTGCCCAGGAGCAACTCCATGTACACCGGCATCGTCCAGGCCGTTCGCCCTCTGCTTGATGTGACCACCTACCCGGGCCACAACCAGTTCACCATCGACCTCACCCCAGAACTGCTCGACGAACTGAAGATCGGCGCCAGCGTCAGTGTCGAAGGCACCTGCCTGTCGGTCACCGAAATCGCCGGCACGCAAGTCAAATTCGACGCCATGACCGCCACGCTCGAACGCACCAACCTGCGCTTCTTCAAGGCGGGCCAGGGGGTCAACATCGAACGTTCGGCGAAAATGAACGCCGAAGTCGGTGGCCACCTGATGGCCGGCCACATCGCCACCACCGCCGAAATCGTCGAACTGTCGATCAAGGAAACCGGCGCCTTCATCAAGTTCCGCATGCCGCCGGAATGGGGCAAGTACGTGTTCCCGCGTGGTTTCATCGGAGTCAATGGCTGCAGCCTGACCGTCGCCGATGTCGATGACAACGTCATCACCATCAACCTGATCCCGGAAACCCTGCGCCAGACCACTTTTGCCAGCTACAAGGCCGGCGAACAGCTCAATATCGAGGTCGATCACCAGACCATGGTGCTGGTCGATGTGGTGGAGCGGACCATCAAAGGCACTCTGGCCCGCGAGAAACTGCTGCCCTGAGGCCTGCCCATGCTGCCCAACGCCCTCCCCGCGCGCACGGCAAGGCGGCTACGCCTGCAAGTGTTGCGTGGCCGTGTCGGCCTTGGCCTGGTCGCCGGTTTGTCGGTGCTGGCTGGCATGACCGATGCCATCGGCCTGCTGGCGCTGGGCGACTTCGTGTCGTTCATGAGTGGCAATACCACACGCCTGGCCGTGGCCATCAGTGAGGCAGACCTGGCCCTGGTGCTGCGCCTGAGTGGCGCGATACTGGGCTTCGTCGCTGGCAATGCGCTGGGCGTGCTGCTGGCGCGTGGCTTGCGCCGCCGGGCCTGGCCTGTGTTGCTGATGGTTGCGGTACTGCTGGCGTTCGCAGCGGCGTGGCCGTTGGCGGCCACCTTCCCGGCATTGTTGGCCGCCACACTGGCCATGGGCATGATCAATGCCGTGGTTGAACAGGTGAACGGCCTGCCCATCGGCCTGACTTACGTCACCGGCGCCCTGTCCCGCTTCGGCCGTGGCCTGGGGCGTTGGCTGATGGGCGAGCGGCGCAACGGCTGGCGGGTGCAGTTGGTGCCCTGGGCAGGCATGCTGCTGGGCGCCGCGTTGGGCGCCTGGTTGCAGCAGCGCCTGGGCCTGCAGGCACTGGCTGGCAGCTGCGCGCTGGCCTGTGTGCTGGCCCTGGTGTCGCGGTTCATACCGCGCGCCTGGCAGCGTGGTTACATGCCGCGCTGATCAATCGATGCGCGGGTGCTGCTGTGCCAGGGTCTTGCGCTTGGCTTCCAGCTCGGCGATCTGCGCATCGATGTCCTCGATCTTCTGCTCGATGTTGTCGTGGTGCTCCTGCAACAGCTCACGCGCTTCTTCGATGTCCGACGCCGCTGGTGCCGCGCCGCGCAGCGGCTTGTTGGCGGTTTCCTTCATGGTCAACCCGGTCAGCAGGCCAATAGCGGCGATCACCATCAGGTAGTAGGCCGGCATGTACAGGTCGCCCGTGCTCTCCACCAGCCAGGCAGCGAGGGTCGGGGTAAGCCCGGCGATCAACACCGAAATGTTGAAAGCGGCTGCCAAGGCGCTGTAGCGGATGTGCGTAGGGAACATTGCCGGCAGCGTCGAGGCCATCACACCGATGAAGAAGTTCAGCAGCACGGCGATGATCAGGAGCCCGGCAAAAATCACCCCCAGCACGCCGCTGTTGATCAGCATGAACGCCGGAATGGCCAGGGCGAACAGGCCGACGCTGCCGACGATGATGAACGGCCGGCGGCCGAACTTGTCGCTAAGCAGGCCGATCACCGGCTGCACGAACAGCATGCCGACCATGATCGCAATGATGATCAGCACGCCATGGTCTTCGCTGTAATGCAGGTTGTGCGACAGGTAGCTGGGCATGTAGGTGAGCAGCATGTAGTAGGTGACGTTGGTGGCAATCACCACGCCGATGCAAGTCACCAGGCTGCGCCAGTGCTGTGTGGCCACTTCCTTGAACGACACCTTGGGCCCGGAGGCCAGGCCTTCGCGGTCGCCCTGCTCCAACTTGTCGACATGCTGCTGGAACGCAGGTGTTTCTTCCAGCGCATGGCGCAGGTAGAGGCCGATGATGCCCAACGGCAGGGCCAGGAAGAACGGCAGGCGCCAGCCCCATTCAAGGAACTTTTCTTCGCCGAGAATGGTGGAAATCAGCACCACCACCCCCGCGCCCAGCACAAAGCCGGCAATCGAGCCGAAGTCCAGCCAGCTACCCAGAAAACCGCGCTTGCGGTCGGGGGCGTATTCGGCCACGAAGATCGACGCGCCGGTGTACTCGCCGCCCACCGAAAAACCCTGGGCCATCTTGGCCAGCAGCAACAGGATGGGCGCCCAGATGCCGATGCTGGCATACGAAGGTATCAAGCCGATGGCAAAGGTGCTGAGCGACATGATGACGATGGTGGCGGCGAGGATTTTCTGCCGCCCGAACTTGTCGCCCAAGGCGCCGAAGAACAAACCGCCCAATGGCCGGATCAGGAACGGCACCGAGAAGGTGGCCAGCGCCGCGATCATCTGCACGCTGGGGTCGGCGTTGGGGAAAAACACCTTGCCCAGGGCATAAGCCACGAAGCCGTAGACGCCAAAGTCGAACCACTCCATCGCATTGCCCAGTGCGGCAGCGGTAATCGCCTTCTTCATCTTGGCGTCGTCGACGATGGTGATGTCCTTCAGACCGATCGGCTGGACTTTTTTCTTGCGAGGTTTCATACCCGTATCCCTGTCGATGAATGCTCTAAGGGATCAGATACAACGGGACACTAAATAATTCAGCGCTTAATGATTTTTTGTGCGTTTGCGCGGCATCACCGACAGCGCACATAGAAAAGCCGCTGCAATTGCAGCGGCTTGTTTTACCGAAGGCCTGGCCTCAGATACCTTCGCGCGCCAAGTCCATGGCGAAGTAGGTCAGGATCAGGTCGGCACCGGCACGCTTGATCGCGCCGATGCTTTCACGCACCACCCGGCCTTCATCGATGGCGCCCGCAAGGCCGCCGAACTTGATCATCGCGTACTCGCCACTCACCTGGTACGCCGCCAACGGCAGGCGCGAGGCAGCGCGGATGTCGGCGATCACGTCAAGGTAGGCGCCAGCTGGCTTGACCATCAGCACATCCGCCCCCTCCTGCTCGTCCAGCAGCGATTCGCGCACGGCTTCGCGGCGGTTCATCGGGTTCATCTGGTAGCTCTTGCGGTCGCCCTTCAGCGTGGTACCGCCGGCTTCACGGAACGGGCCATACAGCGACGAGGCGAACTTGGTGGAGTAGGCCATGATCGCGGTGTCGTGGAAACCGGCACCATCCAGCGCGCTACGGATAGCCTGTACCTGGCCATCCATTGCCGCCGACGGGGCGATGAAGTCGGCACCGGCAGCGGCGGCAATGACCGCCTGCCTGCCCAGGTTGGCCAGGGTGGCGTCGTTGTCCACGCCATGGTCATGCAGCACGCCGCAGTGGCCGTGGCTGGTGTATTCGCAGAAGCAGGTGTCGGACATCACCACCATTTCCGGCACGGTGTCCTTGCAGATGCGCGACATGCGCGCAACCAGGCCGTTTTCGTTCCAGGTGTCGCTGCCGGTGGCGTCCAGGTTGTGCGACACGCCAAAGGTCATCACCGACTTGATACCGGCACGGGCGTAACGCTCGATTTCCTGGGCCAGCAGCTTCTCGGGGATGCGGTTGACCCCAGGCATGCTGGAGATCGGCACGAAGTCATCGATGCCCTCTTCGACGAAGATCGGCAGGATCAGGTCTTCCAGGCGGAATTCGGTTTCCTGGAAGATCGTGCGCAGGGACTCGTTCTGGCGCAGGCGGCGTGGACGAACGGACGGGAATTGGTTGGACATGACAGCTCCAGGGCATTTTGAACGGCGTATACCTTATGCCTGTCGCGCGCCAGTGAAAAGGCTAAATGACGAGATTGTGTCATGCGTCAATGGTAACGGCCGGGTTTGCCTGTGCCGGCCGCTTCGCGGGTGAACCCGCTCACGCAGGGACAGCACAGCTTCGGGAAAGCCCCACAAAGATGTGAGGCGCCTGCAACGCCTTACTGCAACCAGGGCGGCGTTGGCTCTTCTGCCTTGGCTGGCCCATGCTCGGCCTCGTCACGCGCTGCACGGCGGCGGGCGTCATCCAGACGGGCGGCGTCGATCTCGCGCATCACCCCGGACACGTCAGCTTCATGTTCGTCATCTGCGAACACCCCAGTCAACGGGCTGTCGGGCAGCAAGTCACCGGCCTCGAACAGCGCCCACATCTCCTGCGCATACCGGGTGCTTTTCAGCTCCGGGGCAAAGCGCCCGAAATAATGGGCCATGTTGTCCACGTCGCGCTGCAGCATGCTGAAGGCGTGGTTGTTGGCAGCTGCATCCACGGCCTGCGGCAAGTCGATGATCACAGGGCCGTCCGGGCCGAGCAGCACGTTGAACTCGGACAGGTCGCCATGCACCAGCCCCGCACAAAGCATCAGGACGATCTGGCGAATGACAAAGGCATGGAACGTGCGGGCATCCTCGGCTTCCAGGTGCACGTCGTTCAGGCGTGGGGCGGCGTCGCCATCGGCATCGGTCACCAACTCCATCAACAGCACGCCGTCCTGGAAGTCGTAGGGCTTCGGTACCCTAACACCCGCACTGGCTAGGCGGAACAACGCCGCAACTTCGGCGTTCTGCCAGGCATCTTCGGCTTCTTTACGGCCGAACTTACTGCCCTTGGCCATGGCCCGGGCCTGTCGGCTATTGCGCACCTTGCGGCCTTCCTGGTATTCGGCAGCCTGGCGGAAACTGCGCTTGTTGGCTTCTTTATAGACCTTGGCGCAGCGCACCTGGTTGCCGCAGCGCACCACGTACACGGCGGCCTCCTTGCCACTCATCAGCGGCCGCAGTACTTCGTCGACCAGGCCGTCTTCGATCAGGGGTTCGATTCTTTTGGGTGTCTTCATCAGGCTGTGTTCGGGGTCCTGGCTGTGATGGTCGACATCCTCTCACAGCCGGGGACGACTTGCTCGTCTGTCTTCAGCCCAGGCTGATCAGGCGCCCTGCCCTAAGCTGTTGATCGGCACCCCGCGTGCCCGACGGCGCGTGACCAGCAAGCCGGAACACACCACCAACACAGCCAGCACCATGGTCGACACCACTTCCAGGCGATGGTCCGGACGCAGCAGCATCACGACCAGCACGCTGCAGATGAATACGATTACGCCCCAGGTGAGCCACGGGAACAGCCACATGCGGTAACCCAGGGTCTTGCCCTGTGCGGTCATGCGCTGGCGCAGGCGCAGCTGGGAAATCGCGATAACCAGGTACACCAGCAAAGCAATGGCCCCCGAGCTGGCCATGAGGAAGCCGAACACCTTGGCCGGCACCAGGTAATTGGCGATCACGGCCAAAAATGCCGCGCCAGTGGATAGCAGTACCGCTACCACCGGCGTGCCACTGCGGCTGGTCACCTGGGCGCAAGCCGGTGCATCACCGCGGCGGCTCAGCGAGTAGACCATGCGCGAAGCGGTATACAGCGACGAGTTAAGGCAGCTGGTCACCGAAGTCAACACCACAAAATCGATGATGGCTTTGGCATTCGCCACGCCCAGGGTATCCAGCACCGTGACATAGGAACCTTCCGTCGCCAGGCGCGGGTCAGTCCAGGGCACCAGCGCGATGACGATGAATATCGACAGGATATAGAACAAGGTGATCCGCCAGATCACCGAATTGGTGGCCTTGGAAATATGCTTGCCCGCATCAGAGGATTCGGCTGCGGCAATGGTCACCACCTCGGCGCCGAGGAACGAGAACATGGTGATCAGCATGGCGCTCAGCACCGCACCGAAACCATTGGGCATGAAACCGCCGGTATCCCACAGGCGCGAAACACCACTGACACCGGAACCGGGCAGCAGGCCAAAAATGGCGCACACACCCAGTGCAATGAACGCGACAATCGCCACCACTTTTACCAGTGCCAGCCAGAATTCGAACTCGCCATAGTTCTTCACGCTGAACAGGTTGGTGGCCGTCAGCAACAGGGTAATCACCAACGACAGCACCCAGATCTCCATCTGTGGAACCCAGGAATTGATGATGGTGGCGGCAATATTGGCTTCGATAGGGATGATCAGCACCCAGAACCACCAGTACAGCCAACCGATGGTGTAGCCCGCCCACTTGCCGATGGCGAGGTCGGCATAGGTGGAAAACGAACCGGTATCCGGCGAAGCAACCGCCATTTCGGCCAGCATGCGCATCACCAGCACCACCAGGCCGCCGGCCAGGATGTAGGCCAGGATGGTGGCCGGCCCCGCTTCAGCAATGGCACGACCAGAGCCGACGAACAGGCCGGCGCCGATCACACCGGCAATGGACAGCATGGTGACATGCCGTGATTTCAATCCATGACTCAAATTGTTCTTGTGGGTTTGCATGGCACTACCTTGTTGTTTTTGTCATGCCCACGCTGGGGCCGCCGGCTGCACGGTCGCCGACGCAGGCGCGAAAAAGCCCGCCCTGCCCTGAATGGTTAGCAGGGCAGTTCGGGTTGAGTAAAAGGAAACCGCAGAACCTGTTACCGCGTTGTCAGCTGGCCGCCCGCCGGCTGGCCGCCAGGTCCGCCTTGGGGGCGCTGCCACCCGCGAGGGTGACCTGCTCACACACCTTGTCGACGATGTAGGCGCCGATCGGGATGGCCGAGGTGGCCGCCGGCGACGGTGCGTTGCACACGTTGACGCTGCGCGCGGTGTTGACGAACAGGAAGTCGTCGATCAGCTTGCCGTCGCGCGATACCGCCTGGGCGCGCACACCAGCCGGGTAAGGCGTGAGGTCGGCCTTGGTGATGCTCGGGCAGTACTTCTGCACCTGCTTGAGATAGCCGCCCTTGAACAGCGAGTTTTTCATCTCGATCAGGCCCGGGCGGAAGTTCTTCGCCAGCACCTTGAGAATGCCGGGGGTGGTCAGGGTCTGGAACAGGTCGCTGGGGCTGACGTCGGTCTTGCGGTAGCCCTCGCGCTTCATCGCCAGTACGGCGTTGGGGCCAACCGTGACGGTGCCGTCGATCATGCGGGTCAGGTGCACGCCCAAAAACGGCATCGACGGATCGGGGATCGGGTAGATCAGGTGGTTGACGATCTGGTTGTGCTGCTTGGGCAGCAAGTAGTACTCGCCCCGGAACGGGCAGATGACAAACTCGGTGCGCAGGCCCAGCATGCTGACCACGCGGTCGGCCATCAGGCCCGAGCAGGTCACCAGGAAACGGCTACGGAACTCGTCGCGCTGCGTGCGCACGATCACTTCGCTGGCCTGCTCCTGCAGGCCGACCACCTCTGCCCCATAGCGGATTTCGCCGCCGGCACGCTGGAATTCAGCGCCCATCGCAGCAGTCACTTTGGCGTAGTTGACGATGCCGCTGGACGGCACGAAGATGCCACCCATCCCCACGATATTGGGCTCGCGCTCGCGCAGTTCGTCGGCCGACAGCCAGTGGCGCTCCAGGCCGTTGGCCGCGGTACGCTCCCACAGCGCCTTCATGCGCTGCATTTCCAGCTCGTTGGTGGCCACCAGCAGCTTGCCGCACTCATCGAAGGGGATGCCGTGCTGGGTGCAGAAGGCCTTTGTGGCCTTGTTGCCTTCCAGGCAGAAGCGCGCCTTGAGGCTGCCGGGGGTGTAGTACACGCCAGCGTGGATCACGCCGCTGTTGTGACCGGTCTGGTGGCGGGCCGGGCCGGACTCCTTTTCCAGCAGAAGAATCTTCGCGTCCGGGTAGACCTTGATCAGGTGCATGGCCGTGGACATACCCACAATGCCACCGCCAATAATGATGAAATCGTACACAGCCTTACCTCACACGCAGGCATTGCCTGGCTCGCTCACCAAGGCCCGCTCGGGCCCCGGTGGCATCATGTTGTACAACGACGCATGGGCGGGCGCCCGCCCTGCGCCCTGTCATTATTGCCCGCGCTGGTATAGCGGTTTGGGGAAGGCGACGTAACCACGCTGGCGCATCAGTTCACGGCGCAGGCCCTCGTGCGGGGTGAAGCGGTCGCGACCATGCAGCCAGAACAGGTTGTTGATCAGCAGGAAGCTACCCACGCCCACCGGTACCGACACCTTCTTCCCGCTGCCTTCCAGCGAATCGGACAGGGCGTTCAGCCAGATGCCTTCCTCGTAGTTTTCCGGCTGCACGAACTGGTCAATGTAGCGCATGGTCGGGCGGCCTTCGCCATCGGTGTCGAAAACGGAGTGGAACACATCATCGGCGACCTTCTTGCTCGGCGGTGCGGTCCAGCGCATTTCGCGGCGGGCCATCGGGTGGCGGAAGAACTCCTCGCACTGCTCCCAGTCATCCAGGTGCAGCAGCAGCGAGTTGCCGCCTTCCATGTTCTTTTCGTCGATCTTCAGCATCAGCACGTAATCGGTGATCTGGTTCACGAAAGTGCCGTCGTTGTGCAGTTCCATCACCCGATGCGGCTGGCGCAGGTAGCTGTCTGAGTTGTCGGAGTTGACCACGACGAAGCGCGCATAGAATTGCCCGCTCATGGCGTCGTAGTTGGAACGGCCGATCAGGTGTGCGCAGGCGGTAGTGAACTTGACCATGTCTTCGGCCTGGCTCACGTCATCCAGGCCCAGCGGGGTAATCAGCATGCCGCCGGTGGCGCGATCGAGGATGGTGTTGAGCAGCACAGGACGCAGGGTGCCCTGGCACAGCTGGTCAAGGATTTCACCCAGCCGGAAACGCAGGAACGATTTGTACTCCAACGCCTGCACGGGCCACTCGGCAACAGCCTGGACGAACGCTTCGACGGTTTCAGGGGCGAAGGTCAGTTCAAGCAGGCGCGGCGACTGTTTCGAAGGGGCAATGGTGTAACCACGCGGCTCGAGGGGCAGTGGCATCACAAGTTCTTCGATCTGCGTAAAAGCGTTCATGGCAGTGTCCTGGCAGAAAAAGTGGAGAGCGCCGTCCGGTCATGACCTGGATCAGTGCGGGCGAGGTAAAAATATCGCCACTAACTGAAAATGTCTACATTTTTGTATTTGAGCGACAGTTTAGTTTTTTATCCATTGTTTTTCGTCAGCAGGCGGTTTCGGTATGATCGGCAAAACGTTTTGAGGAACAGGATCTTGGAAGCGCTCGCCCCCCGACAAAACTCAGCTTTCAGCGGGTATGAGAGGCTCAAGAAGGACATCATCCGGGGCGTGTTCAAACCCGGTGAAAAACTGTTGATGAGCGCCCTGAAGGAACGCTACGACCTGGGCGTGGGTCCGCTGCGCGAAGCACTGTCGCAACTGGTGGCCGAGCACCTGGTCAACGCGATCAGCCAGAAAGGCTACCGCGTGGCGCCCATGTCGCTGGACGAGATGAACGACATCTACGATGCCCGCGCCAACCTGGAGGCGATGATCATCGCCCTGGCCATCGAGCGCGGCGACGACGCCTGGGAGGCGTCAGTGCTGGCCCACTCGCATACCCTGGCCAAGGTGGTGGAAGTGAAAACCCGCGAGCAGCGCCTGGATGTGTGGGACGAGCGGCACAAGGCGTTTCATACCGCCATTGCCTCGGGCTGCGGCTCCAAGCACCTGCTTCAGGCGCGCACCTACCTGTTCGACCAGGCCGAGCGCTACCGCCACCTGTGGCTGACGCAGACGGTGTTCTCCGAACAGGCCCTTGAGCTCAAGCGCCAGGAGCATGCGGCGCTGGTCGAGGTGATCCTCGCCCGTGACGCCGAACGCGCCAGCGCCATGATGCGCTCGCACCTGATGACCCCGGTGCCGATCATTGCGCAGATCATGCATGCCGAGGGTATCGGCGCCCGCTAAGCGGTTACTCATGGCCTGCACGGCCCCTTGTGGGAGCGGCCTTGTGTCGCGAAAGGGCTGCGAAGCAGCCCCTGCATTTTGTACATTTATACTGAAACCCTGGGGCTGCCTTGCAGCCCTTTCGCGAC
>NZ_JBLZWV010000035.1:0-40727 GCF_056098905.1 Pseudomonas sp. TSO6
TTGTACATTTATACTGAAACCCTGGGGCTGCCTTGCAGCCCTTTCGCGACACAAGGCCGCTCCCACAGGGGATCGTGTTAAAGCGACCAGGTGACTAGATGAATTTTTCTTAAATCGCCGGTTGTCTATTCTTTGGCACAATCAAATCTCTATTAGATGCCCAGGAACCAGCATGCCTCGCGTACTGACCATCGAAGACGACGCCGTCACCGGCCAGGAAATCGTCGCCGAACTTACCAGCCACGGCCTGGAGGTCGAGTGGGCCGACAACGGCCGTGAAGGCCTGGCCAAGGCCATTGCCGGTGGCTACGACCTGATCACCCTGGACCGCATGCTGCCCGAGGTCGATGGCCTGACCATCGTCACCACCCTGCGCAGCCTCAAGATCGCCACGCCGATCCTGATGATCAGCGCCCTCTCCGACGTCGACGAACGGGTACGCGGCCTGCGGGCCGGCGGTGACGACTACCTGACCAAGCCGTTTGCCTCCGATGAAATGGCCGCACGGGTCGAGGTATTGCTGCGCCGCAACAGTGTGCCCATGACCCAGACACGCCTGCAGGTCGCCGACCTGCAACTGGACCTGATCAGCCACGAGGCGCGCCGCGGTGACAATACGCTCAACCTGCTGCCCACCGAATACAAACTGCTGGAGTACCTGATGCGCCACAGCGGCCAGGTGATCACACGGATGATGATTTTCGAAGAAGTCTGGGGCTACCACTTCGATCCGGGCACAAACCTGATCGACGTGCACATCGGCCGCCTGCGCAAGAAAATCGACTCCCCCGGCCAGTCGCCGCTGATCCGTACGGTACGGGGCTCCGGCTATGCCATTGCTGAACCCGTCTAAAGGCTGGAGCTCCTCGACAAGCCGCCTGCTGGCGCTGTACAGCTTTCTGTTCGTGGCCTGGAGCAGCATCCTCATGGGGGTGCTGTACTTCGAGGTGTCCAGCTACCTGAACAAGCTCACCCGCCATTCCATGTTGCAGCGCCAACACCTGTTCGCGCACATGAGCGGCAAGCAGCTGGACGACGCCCTGATCGCCAGCCAGGCCTTCGAGGAGCGCAGCTTTGACGCCTATGGCCTGTTCGACACCCAGCTCAACCCGATTGGCGGCAGTGTGCGCACCCTGCCCCCGGAGCTCAGGCTGGACGGCAAAATCCATGAGTTGAAACGCTGCCTGGATGCCGACGACCCACACCTGCCCCGCGACAGCTGCGATGCGGTGGCGATCAAAGTGCAAGATGGCCGCTGGCTGGTCCTGTTCCGCGATAACGGCTCACTGTTCGTGGTTACCCGGATCATCCTCGATGCCCTGCTATGGGGTATCTCCTTGACGCTGATCCCAGGCTTTGCCGGCTGGTACCTGCTACGGCGCCGGCCGCTCAAGCGTATCCGCGCAATCCAGGCCCAGGCCGAGCTGATCGTCGCCGGCGACCTGACCCACCGTTTGCCCTTGTCGGCCCGGCGCGACGAACTGGACATGCTGGCCGCCATCGTCAACGCCATGCTCGACCGCATCGAGCGGCTGATGCATGAGGTCAAGGGCGTGTGCGACAACATTGCCCATGACCTGCGTACCCCGCTTACACGCCTGCGTGCCCAGCTGTACCGTATTCGCCAACAGAGCGACGTCGACTCCGCGCAAGCCGAGGCGCTGGACCAGGCCATCGGCGAAACCGACACCCTGATGGCGCGTTTTCGCGGGTTGCTACGCATCAGCGAACTGGAAGACCGCCAGCGCCGGGCCGGTTTCGTCCAGCTTGACCCGCATGAACTGCTGGTCGAACTGCACGACTTCTACCTACCGCTGGCCGAGGATGGCGGCATCCATCTGGAACTGCACCAGCCCGCGCAGCTGCCAGCCCTGCACGGTGACCGCGAACTGCTGTTCGAGGCATTGGCCAACCTGGTGGGCAACGCTATCAAGTTCACGCCCGAGGGTGGGCAAGTGCGGATTTGCGCGGCACAGGACGAGACCGGCGTGCACCTGGCCATCGAGGACAGCGGGCCGGGCATTCCCGAAGAAGAGCGTACTGCCGTGCTGAAGCGGTTCTATCGCAGCGAGGAAGGTCACCGCCACGCGGGCTTCGGGCTGGGTCTGTCGATCGTTGCCGCGATCGTTGACCTTCATGGGTTTGGACTGGAGATAGGCGCCAGCGAGCTGGGTGGCGCCAGGCTGGTACTGCATTGCCCATTGATCGGGGTATCAAAGTAACGGCTGGGCGCCTCGCCCAGCAAACGCTTGAACACGGTCGCAAAGGCGCTCGGGCTGCTGTAGCCAAGCGCCATCGCGACGCGCGTGACGGGCTCACCCTTGCCAAGCCGAACCACGGCATCCAGCAAGCATGCCTGCTGGCGCCATTCGATAAAGCTGATCCCGGTGTACAAGCGAAACTGGCGTGTGAACGTGCGCCGGCTCATGCATGCCCATTGCGCCATTCCATCGATACCTGTTTGCAGCGAGGGTGCCGCCAAAAAGGCCTTGCATGCCTGGGCAAGGCGCGGTTCCTCGGGGATCGGCGCATTCAGCGATAGCGCCGGCATGTCGGCAATCTCATGCAGCAGCAAGCCCATCAAGCAGGCATCACGCCCCTGTAGAGGGTGCTGGGCAGGCACTTCGATCGCCTTCTCAAGCAGTTGCTGCACCAATGGGGAAACGGCGAAGACCTGGCAATGCCGAGGTAGGCCAACCCGCTCGGCTGCCTGCGGGCAAATGTAGGCATTGAGCATGATGACCGGGCCGCGCATCTGCATTGCATGGGCCAGTCGCGCAGGCACCCAAATGGCCCGCAACGGCGGCACAGCCCAGTTGCCTGCTTCAGTTGCCACTGTGATCACGCCGCAGGCGGCAAAGGCAAACTGCCCTCGATCGTGACGGTGTTCCGGGAAAGATTCGCCGTCGGCAAAAGCCTTCCTTGTAACCACCACTTCACACAGCGTGTTGGCGTACAGCGTGTCTTCAGCGTATGTCATGGCCTGATTTTAATCAGATTTGACCTTCAATTGAAAGCGGGCCAACCCGCTGGCCGGCATATTTGCTGAAGCGTCAAGGCGCACTGCCGCGACATCTGTAGATTGCCAAACCATGCACAGAAAACACATGATCCTTGCCGTCCTGGTTACAGCCCTTTGGGGCCTCAACTTCCCGCTCACAAAACTGGGTTTGGCCCACATAGACCCACTCCTGCTCACAGGCTTACGCTTCGCACTTTGCGCATTGCCGTGGGTGTTTTTTGTGAAGCGCCCGAAGGTCGCTGTCCATTGGCTAGGTGCATATGGCCTGATCTTTGGCGTAGCCATGTGGGCACTGATCAATCTCGGGATCGCCATGGGGGTGCCAGCCGGCAGCGCCTCGCTACTGATTCAGTTCAGTGCATTTTTTACCCTGGCGTGGGGCTGTTTACTGTTTCGCGAACCCCTGACCGGCACCCAATTGGTAGGGATCGCGCTGGGGGCAACAGGGTTGGTTGGCATTCTGGCAGCAAGCCCCGGCAAAACCACGACCACAGGTTTGCTGCTGCTCTTGATCAGCGCGCTAGCCTGGAGCATCGGCAACGTCATCATCAAGCTGTCAAAGGTGAAGGAGATCTTCGCCTTCGTCATATGGGCCAGCCTTTTTGCGCCAATACCTTTGCTGTCGCTGACCTGGTGGCTGCATGGCACAGCCGCGTTCGTGGCACTGGCAGCGCAGGCGAATGCCGCCGTGGTCTTTTGCCTGTTATTCCAGGTGTATGCCGCGACACACTTCTGCTACTGGGGATGGAATTACCTGTTGCGCGAATACCCAGTGTCCAGGGTAGCGCCGCTTTCGCTGCTGATTCCGGTTTTCGGCATCGCCAGCTCAGCCTTGATTGTGGATGAGGTGCCTAGCGGGTGGGAGTGGCTGTGTATCGCCCTGATCTTATCGGCGCTGGCGGTCGGCATGAAGCCAGGGCGGGCGGTGCTGGGCAGAAAACCGGTGCGTGCCGTTCACTAGCGTGTCGCGAAAGGGCTGCATGGCAGCCCCTTCGCGCCATTGGGTCAGTCCGCCAGACGCCAGGTAGTAGCGCCCTTGCTGTCTTCCAAAACCACACCCATCGCGGTGAGCTGGTCGCGAATACGGTCCGACTCGGCCCAGTTCTTGTCGGTACGTGCCTGCAGACGCGCCTGAATCAGGCCTTCCACCTCGGCAGCATCGACCTTGCCTTCGGCACCTGCACGCAGGAAGTCATCGGCCTCCAGCTGCAGCACACCCAGCACCTCACCCAGCTCGCGCAGGCGGCCAGCCAGGCCGGCAGCAGCCTCCGGGTCGCTGTCGCGCAGGCGGTTGATCTCGCGCACCAGGTCGAACAGCACGGCGCAGGCTTCGGGGGTGCCGAAGTCGTCGTTCATCGCCACGCTGAAACGCTCGACAAACGCTTCGCCGCCCTTGGCTGCCACCCGTGGCAAGCCGCGCAGGGCGTGGTAGAAGCGTTCCAGCGCGCCCTTGGCGTCGCGCAGGCTGTCTTCGGAGTAGTTGATCGCGCTGCGATAGTGGCTGGCCACCAGCAGGTAACGCACCACTTCCGGGTGGTACTTCTCGAGCACATCGCGGATGGTGAAGAAGTTGTTCAACGACTTCGACATCTTCTCGCCGTTGATCCGGATCATGCCGCAGTGCATCCAGGCGTTGGCGTACTGCTTGCCTGTGGCTGCCTCGCTCTGGGCAATCTCGTTCTCGTGGTGCGGGAACTCCAGGTCGCTGCCACCGCCATGAATGTCGAAGCTCTCACCCAGGCAGCAGGTGGACATCACCGAGCACTCGATGTGCCAGCCCGGACGGCCCGGGCCCCATGGCGATTCCCAGCTCGGCTCGCCCGGCTTGACGCCCTTCCACAGCACGAAGTCCAGCGGGTCCTGCTTGGCTTCGTCGACCTCGATGCGTGCGCCGATGCGCAGGTCTTCGATCTTCTTGCGCGACAGCTTGCCGTAGCCGACGAACTTGCCGACGCGGTAGTACACGTCGCCATTGCCCGGGGCGTAGGCATAACCCTTGTCGATCAGGGTCTGGATCATCGCGTGCATGCCGGCGATATGGTCGGTGGCACGCGGCTCCTGGTCCGGCGGCAGGATGTTCAGGCGGCGCTCGTCTTCGTGCATCGCGTCGATCATGCGGGCGGTCAAGGCGTCGAAGCTTTCGCCGTTCTCGTTGGCCCGGTTGATGATCTTGTCATCGATGTCGGTGATGTTGCGCACATACGTCAGCTCGTAGCCGCTCTTGCGCAGCCAGCGGGTGACCAGGTCGAAGGCCACCATGCTGCGGCCATGGCCCAGGTGGCAGTAGTCGTACACGGTCATGCCGCACACGTACATGCGCACCTTGTTGCCATCCAGCGGCTTGAAGGTTTCCTTCGCTTTGCTCAGGGTGTTGTAAATGGTAAGCACGGCGTTTCCTCAGCTGCCCCAGGAGTCACGCAGGGTGACAGTGCGGTTGAACACCGGGCGGCCCGGCTGGCTGTCTTTCAGGTCGGCGCAGAAGTAGCCCTCGCGCTCGAACTGGAAGCGGTCCTCGGGTTGCGCCTGGGCCAGCGACGGCTCGGCACGGCAACCGCTGAGCACTTGCAGCGAGTCCGGGTTGATGTTGTCCAGGAAGCTGCCGCCATCCTCGGTCTTTTCCGGGTTCGGCGAGCGGAACAGGCGGTCGTACAGGCGCACTTCGCACTCGACGCTGCCCTCGGCCGGCACCCAGTGGATCACGCCCTTGACCTTGCGGCCTTCAGGGTTCTTGCCCAGGGTGTCCGGGTCGTACGAGCAACGCAGCTCGACGATGTTGCCATCGGCGTCTTTGATGGCCTCGTCGGCGCGGATCACGTAGCTGCCACGCAGGCGAACTTCACCGGCCGGTTCCAGGCGCTTGTAGCCCTTGGGCGGTTCTTCCATGAAGTCATCGCGGTCGATGTACAGCTCGCGCGCGAACGGCAGCACACGCACGCCCATGTCTTCTTTCGGGTGGCGCGGCAGCTCGAGCTGCTCCACCTGGCCTTCCGGGTAGTTGGTGATGACCACTTTCAGTGGGCGCAGCACGCACATGGCGCGCGGTGCGGTGCGGTCCAGGTCGTCACGGATGCTGAACTCGAGCATCGACATGTCAACCACGCCGTCGGAACGGTTGGTGCCGATCATTTCGCAGAAGTTGCGGATCGAAGCCGGGGTGTAGCCCCGGCGACGGAAGCCGGACAGGGTCGACATGCGCGGGTCGTCCCAGGCGTCGACGTGCTTTTCGTCAACCAGCTGCTTGAGCTTGCGCTTGGACGTGATGGTGTAGTTCAGGTTCAGGCGGCTGAACTCGTACTGGCGCGGGTGCGCCGGCACCGGCAGGTTGTCGAGGAACCATTCGTACAACGGGCGATGCCCTTCGAACTCCAGGGTGCAGATCGAGTGGGTGATGCCCTCGATAGCGTCCGACTGGCCGTGGGTAAAGTCGTAGTTGGGGTAGATGCACCATTTGTCACCGGTCTGGTGATGGTGGGCATGGCGGATGCGGTACAGGATCGGGTCGCGCAGGTTCATGTTCGGCGAGGCCATGTCGATCTTGGCCCGCAGCACGCACTCGCCGTCCTTGAACTCGCCAGCCTTCATGCGGGCGAACAGCTCGAGGTTTTCTTCCACGCTACGCTCGCGGAACGGGCTGTTCTTGCCCGGCTCCTTGAGGTTGCCGCGGTATTCTTTCGCTTGATCAGGGGTCAGGTCGCAGACATAGGCCTTGCCACGCTTGATCAGCTCGACCGCCCAGTCGTGCAACTGGTCGAAGTAGCTGGACGCATAACGCACGTCGCCGGCCCAGTCGAAGCCCAGCCATTTGACGTCGCTTTGAATGGCGTCGATGTATTCCTGGTCTTCCTTGGCCGGGTTGGTGTCATCGAAACGCAGGTGGCAGACGCCCCCAAATTCCTTGGCCAGGCCGAAGTTTACGCAGATCGACTTGGCGTGGCCGATGTGCAGGTAGCCGTTAGGCTCCGGCGGGAAGCGAGTGACGATGCTGCTGTGCTTGCCCGAGTCCAGGTCGGCCTGGATGATCGGCCGCAGGAAGTTCGCAGGGACAGCGGGGGCGCCTTTGGCAGCGGCGTTGGGCGCGTTGTCGGCAGTGGGCTTGCTCATAGGATCCTTGAATGCACGTGTCCGGCCTGGGTAGGCCGATTGAATCAAAGGGCCTATCATAGCCGAAGCAGTCAAGCTGCTGACAGTCGGGCCCGGACAAACTGGCGTGATTTATCACGGCTTTTTGCCCAAGCCTGGCAAAATGGCCAGTGCGCGCCATGTGTCGTGATCGCCTGAACATGCGTCAGGTGATAATCGGCGCCCTGCGCACCCTAATTCCCGATTGCCTTGAAAAAGCGAGCTTCAGCATGTCCAAAGTCAAACTGACCACCAACCACGGCGACATCGTCATTGAACTGAACGCTGAAAAAGCCCCGATTACCGTGGCCAACTTCATCGAATACGTCAACGCAGGCCACTACACCAACACCGTGTTCCACCGGGTGATCAAAGGCTTCATGATTCAGGGCGGCGGTTTCGAGCCAGGCATGAACGAAAAGCGTGACAAGCGTGCCAGCATCCAGAACGAAGCCGACAACGGCGTGAAAAACGCCAAGTACACCATCGCCATGGCCCGCACCATGGAGCCGCACTCTGCTTCGGCGCAGTTCTTCATCAACGCCTCCGACAACGACTTCCTCAACCACAGCGGCAAGAACGTACAGGGCTGGGGCTACGCGGTGTTCGGCGAAGTGATCGAAGGCCGTGAAGTGGTTGATGCCATCGAGAAGGTCGCCACCGGTTCCAAGTCCGGCCACCAGGACGTACCAAAAGAAGACGTGATCATCGAGAAAGCCGAGATCATTGGGTGATACTGCTGATCTCCGATCTGCATTTGCAAGAAGAGCGCCCGGATATTTCCCGGGCGTTTCTTGATCTGCTCGACGGCCGTGCCCGCCACGCCAAGGCGTTGTACATCCTGGGCGACTTTTTCGAAGCCTGGATCGGCGACGATGCCATGACCGCCTTCCAGCAGTCGATCTGCCAGGCCATGCGCCGGCTGAGCGACAGCGGTACGGCCATCTTTCTGATGCATGGCAACCGTGACTTTCTCATTG
Source organism: Pseudomonas sp. TSO6 (assembly GCF_056098905.1). NCBI lineage: Bacteria > Pseudomonadati > Pseudomonadota > Gammaproteobacteria > Pseudomonadales > Pseudomonadaceae > Pseudomonas > Pseudomonas sp. TSO6. The sequence continues at coordinate 8,122 of NZ_JBLZWV010000035.1, forward strand.
GCCAAGCGTTTTGCGACGCGGCAGGTTGCACGCTGTTGAGCGACCCCAGCGTGATCGAGCTGGGCGGTGAGCAGGTGCTGCTGATGCATGGCGACACTTTGTGCACCCGCGACCTGGGTTACATGAAGATGCGCCGTTTACTGCGCAACCCGCTGAGCCTGTGGGTGTTGCGGCACCTGCCGCTGTCGGCCCGCTACAAGCTGGCGCGCAAGCTGCGCAGCGAAAGCCGCACACAAACGCGGATGAAGTCCACCGAGATTGTCGACGTCACGCCCGAGGAAGTGCCCAAGGTGATGGCGGCGCACGGCGTGCGCACGCTGGTGCATGGCCATACCCACCGGCCGGCGATTCACAAGCTGGTGGTTGATGGGGAGCCGGCACGGCGCATCGTGCTGGGCGACTGGGACCGCCGGGGCTGGGCCCTGCAGGTAGATGAGCAAGGGTTTCAGCTGGCGCCGTTCGAGTTTTCCTGACGGGCATTGCGTGCCCCATGCAGGAGCGGCCTTGTGCCGCGAAAGGGCCGCACAGCGGCCCCAGATCTCAGCATAACCACCGAAATTGCCGGGGCTGCTCCGCAGCCCTTTCGCGGCACAAGGCCGCTCCTACAAGATCGCAGAAAGCGCTACTGTTGCGCCACCGCCCCTTTGTCACGCTCACTGATCACCACTTCCCGATACGCCGGGTCTGCCTTGATCTGTGCCTCGGTAAACGGCATCACCGCCAGCTGCTTGGCCGCAAAGGCCTTGGTCTGGTCACTGGCATGCGCCGAGGCCGCTTCGCTCGACTGGGAGAACGCCAGTAACCCACGAGCCTCTGGCCCCTTGTCGGTGAAGCTGACCAGCTGCAGGTAGCTGGTACCGCTGACCACCAGCCGCTTGCCCTGCCCGTGCGGCACACTGTACATCGCGTTGTACACACCCAGCGCTTGCGGGCCACCCGGTACCGGCGTGCCATCGAGCGCCTGCTGCACCTGCCCCCAGCGCGCCTCCCCCGCTACACCGCTGTCGCTCACCTGCTTGAGCGACGCCAGTGCCGCCTCGTGTACCAGCTTGCGCACGGCCGCCTGCTCCACCGCCAAACCACGCGGCGTGTGCTGCGGGTCTGCCGGGTCGAAGGCTACGCGCCAGCTTTCCGGGTGTTCGGCCAGGGCGTTGAACAGGTTCTGGAAATGCACCAGGCCAATGCCGCTGTCGAGGTCGGCCTTGCCATTCCAGGCCGCCAGGCTACTGCACACTGCCTGCACATCTGCGCCTGCGCTCTTGCACCAATGCAGCAGGTCTGCCAGCACCAGGTTGGCCAGGTAGACCTCGTCGTCGGTCACCATGCGCTGCAGGTCATCAACGCCCAGCTTTGCCGTGCCCTGCAGGCGCTGCAGGGCAAAGCGGCTGCGCATGCCCAGCGGCTGGTCACTGCGGCTGACCAAGGGTGAATAGCCGGTCAGCGGCTGTGCCGGGTTGACCATCCAGGCCGGGTCGTTGGAGTTCTGCACGAAATCCTGGCGTTCAAGGCTCGGCAGCAGTCGCGCCGGGAAGATTCCCGGTTGCGCAGCCTGGGCGTCGACCTTCCACTGACAGGCGCTGCGCGAACCATCCAGCACCACCATGCGCCCTTGCCCTTGCGGGTTGCTGCAGGCACCCAGCAATTGCTGGTCGACATACGGCACCACCGACTGGTTCAGGTACAACGCCCCACCGCCCTGGTCCACGGCCAAGGTGTTGACCCAAGGAATACCCTGCAATTGCTCGACCGAGCCTTTGAGCGCCGCCAGGCTGTCGGCACGGTTGATCTGGTACCACTGCTGCAACACTCGGGTGTTGTCCAGGTTGGCGTCACGCAAGCTGTAGGCCGCGTGCGCATCCCAGTCCAGGCGCCCGGGCCATTGCACCACCGGGCCGAATTGCGAGCTGTAGACCTGCCGCTCTACCTGGCTCAGGCTGCCGTCTTCTGCCTTGACCGCAACGCTGATGGTTTGCCGGGCCAGTGGCAGCGACTTGCCATCAAGCAGGTAACGGGTCGGGTCCTTAGGGTCGAGCTGCAGACGGTACAGGGTGAAGTGGTTGGAGGTGTCGACGGTGTGCGTCCAGGCCAGGTGCCTGTTGAAACCGATATTGACCACCGGTAGGCCCGGCAATGCCGCGCCCATCACATCCAGCTGGCCAGGGATGGTCAGCTGCATCTGGTAGAAGCGCATGCCGCCCATCCACGGGAAGTGCGGGTTGGCCAACAACAGGCCGCGGCCATTGGCCGAACGCTGCGCGCCCACGGCCACCGCATTGCTGCCGCGCTCCGTGGCAAAGCGTTCTTGCCGCGCCAGTGCGCTGGCGAAACCCGCCGACGCCTGCTGGGGGCTCTGTGCAGGTGGTTGCGCCCCCGCCAGTGCTTCGACGAACTGCCCAACACCGCCTTCGGCCAATAGCCTGCGGGTCAGTTTGACCAGGTCCTGGCTGGTGATCGGCCGCAGCCACTCACCGTTGCCACATTCGGCGGGCAAGCCTTCGCGGCGGCGCTCGGCCAGTGCCCGGTTGTAGCCGCTGGCATAGCCCGCCAGCAATGCCTGCACCTGCGCCGGTTGCGCCTGCAGGAACGCTTCGACCGCCGTTGGGCTGTTGAGCCAGGTGAAGAACAGGTCACTGGCCAGGTTGTCGCGCCGCTCCAGGGTCTTGCCTGTGGCACCAAAATGGCGAGAGCGTTCACCGCTCACGGTCAGCACCTCGTTGGCCAGCAGGCACAGGTTGTCCTGGGCATAGGCATAGCCAACGCCGTAGCCCAGGCCGCGCTCATCCTTGGCCACGATATGCGGCACCCCGTAACTGGTTCGACGGATCTGCGCGCTGGCATCAGTAGCGGGCTGCGCCTGCACGGCAACGCTGAAGGCCACCAATGCAGCGGCCAGGCCTGCGCAAGTCATGGGACGGGAAAGTGGAAACACGGGCGCTCCTCGGGTTCGGGTCTATCCCGATCAGACGAACGGCCAGGTGAAAATTTTACGTCTTACAAGGCGATGGAACGTCTTGAAGAGGAAGAGCCATTTTTTTTACGAGTGGGTTGCAGTTTTTGCGTTCTCATTCGTCCTAGTAAGTGAGGCAACCACATTTCGGGTTCGTCCACGAAAAGGAGCATTCACATGTACAACCCGCAACCCTCGACTCACGCCGGGCGCGTCCCAGGCAAAGCGCCCAACGGACAGGGCGTTTTTTCTGAGGAACGCATCGGCAACGAACAGATCCGCGAGCTGCTGCGCACCTTCGGCCTGCGTACCAGCCTGATCCGGCTCAAGGTGATCGATGCCTTGCACGCCGCTGACCGCAATGGCCGCAGCATTGGCGTACGCGGCGTGCACGCACAACTGGAACAGCTGGATATTCCGCTGTCGTTCCTCAGCGTGCGTGAGGTGCTCAAGCGGCTGTGCACCGAAGGTGTCATCGAACTGGGCAACGACAAATGCTACAGCCTCAACCCCCAGGCGCGCGCCGTACTGGAGCAGACACACACGCGCTGAGCGCATGGCCGGCCACACCTGGCCGGCCCGCACGGATCAGGGCTTGACCTTGCGCCGCAGAATGCCGTTGATCACCACGACCACCACGGCGATGGCGATGGCCGCCATCTGGAAGGTCTGCTCACTGATCGTGCCCTGCTTCTGCAGGTGGGACAGGCCCAGCATCAGGCCCAGTACCACCAGGATGATCAGAAGGGAATATTTGAGGCGCTGCACGTGTGTCATCGAAAGTTCCTTGCAACATCAGGGGCAAATGGCTCGCAACGAGCCGTGGCAATGATACAACGCCCATAGGGCCCGGCGCTGCATTTCCTGCTGGGTAGGGTGGCGACTGCCTGAAAGCATGGGGCTCCAAGCACCCATGCCGGAGGCATCATGTACAAACCCCTGCTGTTCGCGTCCCTGATTCTGACCCCGTTTTCCCTTCACGCGCTGGACACCCGCGAGGTGACGACGGCGCAACTGCGTGAGCTGGGCCGCGACCTGGAGCGCCATGCCGGCGCCAGCCAGTGGCAACAACTGTGGCAACGCGTGCGTCAGGCCGGTTATCTGCAGGCAAACGGTGCGCCGGTGTATTTCAGTGCTCCCATGGCGCAGTTGCCCGAACTGGCCCGGCAAACCTTGGCCCAAGCCGATCAGGTACAGGCGCTGCATCAGACCCAGGCGCTGTACCGTCGCAGCTTTTCCGGCACGGTGATCGGGCAGCGCAGCGGCCAGCCATTGCATGCCTTGTGCCTGGTGGTCGACTGGCGGACGCTGCCCCCAGGCATGCTCGACGCCCCTCACGCCTACCTGCGCAGCGCCAGCCTGCTGAGCAGCTACCCCTGCAACTGAGGGTACCCCGCCCCATCATTGGACGAGCGGAGCGCCCTGATGGGAAATCAACGGCCACAGGCACATCGTGAAGACATGTCCTACATCGCAGGATATCGCTGCCTGCAATCCTTGTTCACCGAGGCTACAAACTGCAACCCATATGTCGCCTAGCGACGCGCCGGGGCTGTCACACAGAATTTGCTCACACCGTCGACATAACGCCGCTGGTGATCGGGTCGCACATTCCCCCATCCCGAAGGAGCGCCATATGGAATTACCAGACTTGAGCCTCATCGATATCAGCCAACTGCCCCACTCGCTGCAGGCCCTGGTCGACTGTATCGGCATCGACAACGCCTACCAGTTGACCTGCGCCTACGGCGGCAGGCCCAAGTACATCCCCAAGTACCGCGAGCGGACCAAGCTGGCCGACGTGCTGCCGGCCGACGCGCTCGACGCACTGATCAAGCGCTTTGCCGGAGTAGCCCTGGAGATCCCCAAGGCTGACCACTTCCTGCGCCAGCTGCGCAACCAGCAGATCCAGAAGGAAAGCGCCAATGGCCTTTCACGCAGCCTGCTGGCCAACAAGTACGGCCTGAGCCTGCGCCAGATCGGCAACATCCGTCGCCAGGAAACTTGCGCTCGCTGACGGCCAGTACCTAGGCCGCCAAGGGTGGCCACCTTTCCCCTCAACACAAAGAGCAAACAGACATGTCGATAGACAACAGCCTCATCGGGTCCGTGATCAACGCCTTGCCCATGGATCGCATGATCGCAGGCCCCCTGCAGGCCATGGTCCAGGCACAGGTTACCGCCAGCAAGTCGTACGCCGACTTCCTGATGCAGGTGTGTGTGCAGGACGGCAAGGCCGTGGCCATCCAGTTCGACTACGACGAGACCATCGTCGACGAACAGGGTGAATACAAGGGTGTGGTCAGCAAGACCATGAAGGTGCCGCTGCTGGCGGCCATCACACACCCGAACATCTCCATCGATGAAGGCAATGTCGAATTCGAGCTGATCATCAATCAGATGTCGGAAGACACCTCCAGCACGGAAATGGGTGCAGAGGTGACCGGCTCACTGGGCTGGGGCCCATTCAAACTGAACGTGAAGGGCAGCGTCAGCCACAAATCCGCCCAGACACGCAAGACCGACACCCGCGCCCGCTACGCCTTCAATACGACGATGAAGCGCCAGGAGCCACCTGAAGCCATGATGAGGGTGATCGAGTTCCTGACCGATGCGGCGACCAAGCCAACCGTGATCAAGACCGCTACCCTGGAAAGCCCGGACGAAATCTCCCAGGCCGACACCTTGAGAGACCCTGCTGCCAATGCCGGCACACCTGCCCCTTGAAACGCCCCCTGCGCCGTAAAACAGCCCCCTGGCCAGCATCAGGGGGCACCATCTGGCCTGAGGAGGCGAGCCCGTGAATACCCCCCCTGCCCCGATGACCTCCATCGACCTGCGTGAGATCACCCGTGGCCTGCAAGAAGCCGCCAGCGCCACCAACAGCCTGATTGCACAACAGTACATCAATCTGTTCGACCAGTTCTTCGAGTGCGACAGCGACGCCCTGGGCGCCCCCATGAAAGCCAAGATGGTCGAGGTGGCCATGGATGGGAAGCACATCATGCGCGTCCCCCTGTTTGCACTGGTGTCGCCCAAGGGCCTGGCCCTGGAGCGCATGCAGGTCGACCTGTCGGTACGGGTCAAAGGGACCGAAGCGCAACAGGCTCTGCTGACTGCGAGCGAGAGCAAGACTGCGAGCTTCAAGGTCACCATCGGTGGCCAAGGCCGTCAGGGCGAAAGCCGTGACCCGGACGAAGTGCAGATCCGCATGCAGTTCCAGGCCAGCGAGCCACCGGAAGCCCTGAACCGGCTGATAGACGAATACACCAACCTGATCGTCCCGGTACGCGCCCTTGATCCGCAGCCCTCGCCCGAGACCAATGAATTCATCGAGGCGGCGACCGTCCGTTGACGGCCGCCCCGGCACCGCTTCAGAAATCGCGCTTGTAGAAGATGTCCAGTGAGCTGGCCAACCCACTGGCGGCTTCCAGGTACACCTTCTTGCTCAGCTTGTAACGCAACGCGATGGTGTTGGCAGGCTCGAACACACCCACGCCGTAACGCAGGCTCAGCTTCTCGGTGATGTTGCCGCTTGCGACCACGCTGGTGGTGTTGCCCGAGCCTTCGGTGTCCAGCTGGAAGTCGTCGATGCCCAGGCTCGAGGCCAGGCTGCCGGTAATACCGGCGCTGCCAGCCAGCCCCAGGCCCAACGCTGCTTCGGCAAGCATGTTGTTGTCCTCACCAGAGTTGCCCAGAGGCCGCCCCAGCACGAGGTACGACAGCGCCTGCTCCTGGCTCATGGCCGGCTCCGAAAACACCTTGGTTGTGGGTTGCTCGGCACTGCCGCTCAGACGTATACCGGCAATCACGTCATCGACTGTGCGGATGGCTTCGATGTCCAGGTAGGGCTGGTCGATCGGGCCGGCAAACAGCAAGCGCGCGCGGCGGATGGTGAGGCGCTGGCCGTAGGCACGGTAGCGGCCGTCGGCCAGGCTCAACTCGCCACGGGTATCGAGGTTGTCGCCGATATGCACGTGACCGAGCAGGTTGGCGGTGAGGCCAAAGCCACTGAACGACAACTTGTCCTGGCCCACTTCAACATCGATGTCCATGGCCATCGCCATGGGCGGCTTGCCCTCTTCGGTCTGGTGACCGACGATCACTGTGTCATCCGATACCTTCACGGTCGACGGCGGCAGTTCGCGCACGGTGATCTTGCCTTTGGGTACAAGCACCTTGCCGGTAACCGCCAGTTTGTCGTCGATCAGGCGCAAGGTCAGGTCCGGGGCGACCTCCAGCGTTGCATAGGGCTCGACCGTGACCGGCAGTTGCTGGCCTTGCAGGCGCAGGTCCATGCCCAATGCCTGCCCCCACGTGAGGTTGCCACTCAACTGGCCGCGCCCTGCATCGCCGCTGCGCCAGCTGCCATTGAGTTGCACCTGTTCGCCAGCGATCAGCGCCTGCAATGACAAGTCCTCAAGACTGGCCGGCAATTCGGCGCCACTGACTTCACCACCGCTGAGCATCAGGTTGCCGTTGACCTGTGGTGCCAGCAAGGTGCCTGAAAGCCGACCGCTGCCGTTGAGCTGGCCGGCCAGGCGTTCGACCATCGGCACGAACGGACGCGCCACCGACAGGTCCAGCCCGGCCAGGCGGAAATCACCTGACAACGGCTTGTTCTTGCCCAACGGGTCGAGGCGCGTATTGACGTTCAGCTCGCCCAGGCGCTCTCCACGGAACGCCAGGCGAGTATCGATACGCCGTGGCGCCAACGTGCTGTCGACACGCAGGGCCTGATAGGGGAAATCGACCCAACGGCCCTTGTCGCGCACACGCAGCGTGCCGCCACTGGCATCAATGACAATGTTGCCTTTGGGGCCGCTGGCCGGGATGTCCAGATTGATATCCGCATTGAGCAGGCCCTGCCAGGCGAAGTCTTTTGGCAGCCACTGGGCCAGGCTGTCGAGCGGGAACTGTTTGAGGTGGTAACGCAAGCGCGGCTCGGGCGCCAGGCGCTGGTCGTCACCACACAGGCTGGCCTGGCCAGAGCGCCAGCAATGGGCACCGAAATCCAGTTGGCCGCTGGCCAAACGCTGCAGCCGCGCCGGCGCTTGCAACTGCCAGTCCTGGCCACCGGCCTGGATACGCCCACTGGCCAGGCGGCCACGCCAGTCACCCTTGCTCAACTGGCCATCCAGGCCGAGGTCAAGCTTGAGTTGCGGGCCATCCAGCGCCAGGGTCAAGGCTTGCTGGCGAATGTCGCCTTTGCCGTTGGCCTGCAGCGTGCCCAATGCCGTGTCGCCCAGGTGAATGCCAGTGGCCTTTAGCTCGATCACACCGCGCTGGGCGTTGTCCAGGCGGGCATCCAGGTCCAGCTGTTGCAGCCGGTTTTCGGCCTGGGCCAAGCGCTGGCCCTGCAAGGTCAGCGTGCCTTGCGGAGCCTGCAAGGTGCCGGCAACATCCAGCCGGCCCTTGACCTGGCCTTGCAGCCTTGGCCACAGCTGGCCCAGGCGCGGGAGGTCAAGGTCGATTCGCCCGGCCAGGCGCTGCTGCAAGCTGCCACTGCCGTTGATACGGTTGTCACCCAGCTGGATCGCCAGGGCGCCGAGTGTCCAGTTCTGCCCCGCCCCCTGGGCCTCAGCCTTGAACACTGCCGGCTGGCCGCGCAGGCGGCCTTTCAGATCAAGCTGGGCATCAAGGGTGAGCACCTCGCCCCTCATCTCGCCCTTGCTGCGCAGCGGACCCGCCAAGGTGCCCGGCAGCTCCGCCAGCCAATAGGCCGGGTCGAGCGCCGAAAGCTGCAAGTCGACATCCCAGGCTAAGGTGTCGGCAAAACGCACGGCCACACTGCCGGCGGCCTTGCCTTGCCCGGCGGTCAGCGCCAGTTGCGGCAGTTTCACCTGGGTCAGGTCACCTTCGAACGGGCTGACCAGGCTGAACGCCCCTGCCGGCCCGTCCAGGTCGCCTTTGAAGGTGCCCTGATAATTGCCATCGCGATAATGCACCTGGGTATTGAAACGCTTGAGGGTAACCTCGGGCGGTGTCTCCAGTGGGTACAGGCGCAACCACGGGAAGTCCTGCCAGTCCAGCTGCGCATCGGCGGTCAAGCCTTGCTGCCAGTCGGCCGTGGCCTGCAGTTTCACGCGCTGGGTGTCGCTGGCGGTCAGGTCAAGGGCATCGAGCCTGGCGCCTTTGCTGTCGACCAACCCGGACAGCGCCAACGCGATTGGCGACTGTTCAGCCGGCAGGCTGGCCGTTCCCGACAGTTGATAACCCTTGAGCAGGTCGCCCTTGGCATCAAGCTTGAGCTGATTCAACTGCAAGGTATCGGGCAGCGAGCCCGCCGGCTTGAACGCCTCTGAACGAATCTGCAGGGTCGCCGGCAGGTGCTCGGCCAGCGCCTGCAACTGCCCGTTCAGCGTGGCGTCGAGGTAACCGCTGCTGGTGCCGGCAAGCTTAAGGGTCTTTTGCAATTCGCCGGTGGCGGTCAGTGCCAACTGCCAGGGTTTGCCGTCCACGGCTGGCAGTTGCAGCTGCGCCTGGAGTTGCACTGGCCAGTCACCTTCGGGCTGCAGGTCGCCCTGCAGGTTTAATTGCAGGTCATCGCGCTGCAGGTGCAGGCTGTCGATGCGCATCCCGCTGCCGGTCCAGTGCGCCGCCAGTTGCAAGTCACCCAGCAGGTCGCTGCCGTCCAGCCGCAGTTGGCCGACCTTGACCTCGCCCAGTTCGATGGCCAGCGGCAAGCGCAGCGCCGGCAACTGCAGCGGGCCGCTTTCGGCCGCCTCGGCACTTGGCGCAAAGGCCATGTCGATGCGTTGTGCCTGCAACCGGTCGATGCACAGGGTTGCGCGCAGCAGGCAGGCAGGCGACCAGGCCAGCAGCGGTGCCTGCACCTCTACCGTGCTGCCACCGTCGGCCCAGCGCAGCATGCTGGCCTGCCAGCTGCCAGCCAGGCGGCCTTGGAAGTCGGCCACCTCAAGCCCGGGCACCTTGCCCAGCGCCCAGCGGCTGCCCGCCTCGGTACCCAGCAGCAGGCCCAGCACCAAGCCCAGGCTCGCGACCACCCCGAGCAGGCCCAGCAGAATGTATTTGATCACGCGTTTCACAGCTCAGGCCCCATGGAAAAGTGCAGGCGAATGCCCCCTTCGTCATCCAGCGCCTTGGCCAGGTCCAGGCGCAACGGCCCGACCGGCGATACCCAGCGCACACCAAAACCGACACCGGTCTTGAGGCTGGGCAGCTCAAGGTTGTTGAACGAGTTACCCTGGTCGACAAACGTCGCGATCCGCCACTTTTCGGTCAGCGAATACTGGTACTCGACACTGCCGGCCACCAGGTAGCGCCCGCCGATGCGGTCGCCATCGCTGTTCTTGGGCGACAGGGTCTGGTAGTCGTAGCCACGCACGCTCTGATCGCCACCGGCGAAGAAGCGCAGCGAAGGCGGAATGTTGTTCTTGAAGCCATTGGTTGCGCTGCCACCGAACTGTACGCGACCGAGAAGGCGGTGGTTGTGGCCAAGGGTGGTCAAGCCTTTGAGCAGTACGTTGCCGTGCAACAGGTTGGTGTCGGAAACAAGCCCTTCCTTGGCCACCTGTACGTCAAACTGCAGGCGGTAGCCGTTATGCGGGTCGATGCGGTTGTCACTGCGCAGGAACGAATAGCTCACGCCAGGCATCAGCAGGTTGCTCAACCCGGAATCGTCACCCAGGCGATATTCCTCGCGCTGGTACTTGAGCGAAATGACCCGCTGCCAGCCGCTTGGCAGCTTGCTGTGCCACTCGGGGCCGACTGTCAGCAGTTTGCTGAGGGTATCGGTACCGGCAAGTTCCTCATTCTGGTAACCGCCGGCGAAGCGCAACTTGTCGGTCAGTGGCGGGTCGAGGGGGATGTCGTACCACAGGCCAACGTTCTGCCGGGGTGCCGACAGCTCGGTTTCCCAACCATAACTGTGGCCCTGCGGGTTGACCCAATGGCGGGTCCAGTTGGCCTTGCCACGCGGACCGACGTCGGTCGAGAAGCCCAGGCCCAGGCCCATGGTGCGTGGTTTGCGGGTTTCCAGGCGGACATCCACCGGAATTTCTTCACCCACGGCGGCGGTGGGCGCAGCATCCACCCGCACGCCTTCGAAATACCCGCTCGATTGCAGGTCATTGTTCAGTTCGGCAATCAGTTCCGAGTCGTAGGGGGTGCCCGGCTTGAACGACACCATGCGCTGCAGCAGGTCATCGTCCAGCGGCGTGTCGCCGCCGAACGTGACGGCGCCCAGGTGATAGCGCGGGCCGCTCTGGTAGACCAGTTCGATATCGGCCACACCGGCCTGCGGATCAACCGCCAGGCGCTGACGGCTGAAGCGGCCATTGAAAAAGCCGTAGCGCGACGCCTGGTTCTGGATCAGCCGCTTGGCATCCTCGTAATTGCCGTGGTTGAGTTGTTCGCCTGCGCGCAGCGCCTTGCTGTCGGGCACCCGAAAGGCCTTCATTTCGCTGGCGGGGCCTTCGATGCGCACGGTCACGTTGCGCAGGCGGATCGGCTCACCCGGGTTGATGCTGAGGATCAGTTGCGGGGAATGGTCTGCATCTTGGGGGGGCTTTACCTCGGTATCGATCTGCGCCTGGTAGTAGCCAAGTGCCTGCGCGGCTTTGCGCGCTTGCTCCTCTGCCCCGCGACTGAAGCGTAACAATGCTTCTTCATCGCGGTCACCAAGGGTGCCTATATAGCCTTCGACATTGGCCTTGAGCGCTTTGTTGGCTGGTTTTACCTTCACCAGCAACTCGCTCTGGCCCCATGCTGCGAAACTGGCGGCCCAGATAACCAGGCCCCAGGTCAATCTTCCTGAATACGTCATGCGGCAAATGCTACCAGAGCCAGGCGCTCAAGGGAGCCGCCTGGCGGGATGTTCAGGCAAAAGTGGAGGTTGAAGAGACTGGATTGGGATGGAAGAAGACCCGTTCCCGGATAGGTCCTACGGCGACCTCACCAATTTCTTCATAGCCCTGGCGCTGGTAAAAGGCCAGGTAATGCTCATTGCCGGTGTCGAGCACCACGCCCTGGGTGCCTGGTTGATCCGCGCACCAGTCGTGCACGGCTTGTAACAATTGCTCCCCGTAATGCTTGCCCTGAAACTGCGGATGTACCCCCAGCAATGGCAACACATGCACCTGATCGGTGGGCAGGCAGGTGGACAGGGCGGCCTGGTAGTCCATGTAACGCCGCGTGCAGCGCAGGCCAGTGCCGAGGATCATGCGCAGGCGCCAGGCCCAGCTGTCGGCAACGCCCAACCGGCGCACCGGCGGCACGATCAGGGCCAGGGCAATCAGGCGGTCGTCCACCAGCAAACCGATGGCAGGTAACTGCAAGTAAAAGTGCTGGCGCACCCATTCGCGCACCATCACCCGCAAACGTTGCTCATACCCTGGGCGCTGGGCTTCGAAGATATAGGCAAAGGTAGGTTCGTGGCGGTAGGCGTTGTACAGCAGCGAACGCGCCTCGCGGCTGTAGCCGTCATCGAGCAGGCAGACTTGAGCCGGAGCGGCAGTGGTTTCGGGCATTGCGGGCAGACCTCCTGGAATGGGCGTACATTGCCTTGGAGGTGCACCACCGCGCTTCGTTCACCCCCTACAGCACGTTAGCAGCAGGCTCCCGAAGCCGCCATGCTGGTGATGTGGGGCGATGTCGGCTAGCATCCCGCCTTTTACCGGGATCGTCTTTCCATGAAGATCGTCTGTTTCAACATCAACGGCCTGCGAGCCCGCCCGCACCAGCTGGCAGCGCTGATCGAAAAGCACCAGCCGGACGTAATCGGCCTTCAGGAAACCAAGGTCAGCGACGATCAGTTCCCGCTGGCCGACGTGGAGGCGCTGGGTTACCACGTGCACTACCACGGCCAGAAAGGCCATTACGGCGTGGCGCTGCTGTCGCGCCAGGCCCCGTTGAGCCTGCACAAGGGCTTTGCCACCGATGAAGAAGAAGCCCAGCGCCGCTTCATCTGGGGCACCTTCGCCGATGCCGATGGCAACCCGATCACCATCATGAACGGCTATTTCCCCCAGGGCGAAAGCCGCGACCACCCCACCAAGTTCCCGGCCAAGCAGCGTTTCTACAGCGACCTGCAGGCACTGCTGGAAGGCCAGTTCCGCAACGACCAGCCACTGCTGGTCATGGGCGACATGAACATCTCGCCGCAGGACTGCGACATCGGCATCGGCCCGGACAACGCGAAGCGCTGGTTGAAGGCCGGCAAGTGCAGCTTCCTGCCAGAAGAGCGTGAGTGGATGGAGCGCCTGAAAGGCTGGGGCCTGGTTGACAGCTTCCGCTACCTGCACCCGGACGTGACCGACCGTTTCAGCTGGTTCGACTACCGCAGCCGTGGTTTCGAGGACGATCCCAAGCGCGGCCTGCGCATCGACCTGATCATGGCCTCGCAGCACCTGGTGCCGCGCATCAAGGCAGCGGGCGTGGACTATGAACTGCGTGGCATGGAAAAACCCTCGGACCATGCGCCGATCTGGTTGGAACTGAGCTGATCGCCGGGTGCCATATCCGCATCACCGCCGCCCTGTGGGAGCGGCCTTGTGTCGCGATAGGGCTGCATCGCAGCCCCAGCAATGTAGACGTTGACGCAGAAATCCTGGGGCCGCTGCGCGGCCCTTTCGCGACACAAGGCCGCTCCCACAGTAGGTGTGTGGCGCTTTCGACCTCCGCACTCACAACCCCAACCGCAACGCCTCACCCACCCCGGCGCCACGGACATCGTCCGCCGCGCTGACCAGGGCAAAGTTGTAGGCCCCATGCGACCAGTACCGCGCCTCCAGCTGGCCATCGACCCGCTGCCCGTCCGGCATGCGCCGATACAGCTCGCCCGGTGAGCGCAAGAACAGGCTGATGCGCTGGCCCTTGCCATCCTCAAACACCAGCAGCGCCGCCGGCCCCTGCTCGTTGCTGAGCAAGCGCGCCCCCACCGGTTTGAAGCCATAGCCCGCCAGGTCCGGCAATTGCCCCACGCGGCTGAAATGCCGCCCCAACCAGTCGCGCAACTGCCCCGCATCACTGGCCTGGATATCCAGCGCCTCGCTGCCGGCAAACAAACGGTGCGCCTGGACGGCATCGGCCATGGGCAGGTCGGCGCGTGCCAGGGACGCATCGCGCACCTGCCAGCCGCCCAGCCCTCCCACACCCAATGCCAGCATCACCACCGCCGCTGCGGCCCAACGCCGCTGCCGACGCTGGCGCAATTGCCGACGCAACTGCCCAAGGTCCAGCTGCGCCGCCCCGGGCAGTTCGCCAAACCCGGCCAGCGCCGTACGCAACCGGCGGGCATCGGCGCGCCAGCCTTCCACCCGTGCCGCCGCCTGCGGGTTGGCCGCCAGCCAGGCCTGCACCTCGGCCCGGCGCCCAGGCGCCAGGCGCTCATCGACGTAAGCGTGCAATTCGTCTTCGCTGGGGATCAGGCGCGTCATTTCAGTCTCCGCAAGGCCGGGGGCTGGGGAGTGCCCTCGGTCAGTTCGCGCAAGGCACTGCGGGCGCGCGACAGGCGCGACATCACAGTGCCGATGGGGATGCCCAGGGCCTGGGCGGCTTCCTTGTAACTCAAGCCTTCGATGCTGATAAGCAGCAACAAGGCGCGCTGTTCGGCCGTCAGCCGGGCAAACGCCTTCAAGTCGGCCTGGGCCAGGACAATGGCCTCAAGGCTGGCCCCGACCGGTTCCTCCTCGCGCTCGGCACGGCCGAACCAGGACAGCCAGCGCGCATGCAGGCGGTCGCGGCGCTTACCGTCAAGGAACAGCCGATAGAGGATGGTAAACAGCCAGGCCCGCAGCGCCTCGGCATCGCGTTGCTGGTCGCGTCGGCTGAGGGCCCGCTCGACCGTGGCCTGCACCAGGTCATCGGCGCTGCCCGGCTCGCGGGTCAGCCACACGGCAAAGCGGCGCAGGCGGGCCAGCAGCTCGCGCCACTGGTGGTCGTCCAGATCGTGCATGGCAATGTCCCGGCCTTTTAAGTTGTCATTGTAAAGGCAGACGCCTGCCAGGAAATTCTATTCCCGCCGATGGAATAAGTTTTTCCCTGCCGCGTCGTACTGGCACCTTCACCAAACCGGACGATGACCATGAACTCACCTTTGCACGGCCCGGCGAAAGCCGTGCGCCTGGCTGCCATCGGCGCCGTGATGCTGGCCGCAGGCGCCGGCTTTGCCTACGCCGCCGGCTGGCTCGGCGAAAGCCGGCTGACGCCACAGCGTATCATCGACACCTTCGAGGCCCAGGCCGGGCATTACCCAGGCTACCGGAAGAACCATGCCAAGGGCCTGTGCGTCAGCGGCTACTTCCAGGCCAGCGGGCAGGCCGCCAACCTTTCTACTGCGCGCGTCTTCAGCCAGGCACGCGTGCCGGTGACCGGCCGTTTCGCCATTGGCGGTGCCAACCCGTTCGCACCGGACACCGGCATACCCGTGCGCAGCCTGGCCATTCAGCTGAGTACCGACGACGGGCAGGTATGGCGCACCGGCATGAACAACCCGCCAGTGCTGGCAATCAGCACACCGCAAGGGTTCTACGACCAAGTGCTGGCGAACACGCCAGACCCGGCCACCGGCAAACCGAACCCTGCCAGCCTGCAGGCGTTTTTCGCAGCCCACCCGGAGAGCGCGGCGTTTCGCCAATGGGCGGCGGGCTATAAGCCCAGCAACAGCTTCGCCAGCACCCAGTACCACAGCATCAACGCCTTCCACCTGATCGACGCAGGCGGCGCACGCCACCCGGTGCGCTGGCAGCTTGAGCCGCAAACCGCGTTTGCCGCGCTGCCCACCCAGATCGATGACAAACAGTTTCTGCAACATGACCTGCAGCAACGCCTGGCCCAGGGCCCGTTGCGTTGGACGCTTCGCCTGGTGCTGGCCGAACCCGGCGATGCGGTGGACGACCCTGCCCGGCCCTGGCCTGCCGAGCGGCGCAGCGTAGACGCCGGCACCCTGGTGCTGGAACAGGTCGACGCCCCTGAGCAGGGGGCATGCCGCGATCTCAACTTCGACCCGTTGATCCTGCCCCGAGGCATAGAGGCATCTGCCGACCCGATACTCGCCGCCCGTTCGGCTGCCTACTCGGAATCGTTCAACCGCCGCAGCCGTGAATCGCTCAGCACCGGAGCCCGCCCATGAAACCCGAAGCCTTCCACCCTTTCGCCCGCTTGCTGCACTGGCTGATGGCCGTGCTGATCCTGGCCATGCTGTTCATTGGTGTGAGCATGGTTGCAGACCTGTCGCTACGCCACCCTGTACTGATCGGGTTGCACAAGGCCACCGGCCTGGCACTGCTTGTGCTGGTAGTGCTGCGTATCGGGGTGCGCCTGGCCGTGCCTCACCCACCCTTGCCGCGAGACCTGCCAACCCTGCAGCGCTGGGCCGCCGGGGCATCGCACTTGCTGCTCTATGGCCTGATGCTGGCCATGCCGCTACTGGGCTGGGGCATGCTGTCGGCTGGTGACTACCCTCGCCCGCTGGGCTTGCCCCCCATCGCCCCGCACAACCTGCAACTGTTTGCCGTGTTGCGCCTGGCACACGGCTGGGCCGGCTACCTGTTGTTCGCCACGGTGCTGGTGCATGTGGGTGCAGCCTTGATGCACGCGTGGGTGCGCCGCGACGGCGTGTTGCGTAGCATGTGGCCTGGCCCCCTGCGCCGCAGCGAATGACCTGCAGCAGCCCGGGGCGTTCGAAAATCAATAATCGTTCTTAATAAGATCGGCTTTCTATTTGCCTTATTGCCCTGGACTGCCCTATGAACGTCGCAAAGGATCCTGCAACCCTTAAACCTGCCAGCACCCTGGACCTGCGTCCGCTGCTGCTGGCCAACATGGCCTGTACCATGTCGATGATGGCCTTCGTCGCCCTGATCGGCCCGATTGCCCGCCAACTCGGCATGGCCACCTGGCAGGCCGGCGCTGCCGTAACGGTGGCCGGCGTGGTCTGGGTGCTGCTGGCCCGGCCTTGGGGCCGTGCGGCAGATCGCCTGGGCCGGCGACGTATCCTGTTGCTGGGGACCGCCGGCTTCACCCTGGCTTACTGGCTGTTATGCCTGTTTGTCGAGGGCGCGCTGCGCTGGCTGCCGGGCGCGACCGCAGCGTTCATCGGCCTGATGGTCGCACGCGGCTGCATCGGCGCTTTTTATGCTGCAATCCCGGTAGGCTGCAACGCGCTGATCGCCGACCATGTCGAGCCGCAGCGGCGTGCCCGGGCCATGGCTTCGCTGGGGGCGGCCAACGCTGTCGGCCTGGTAGTAGGGCCGGCACTGGCGGCGCTACTGGCGCGGCATAGCCTGAGCCTGCCTTTCCATATCATGTCGCTGCTGCCGGCCAGTGCCTTCCTCGTGCTGCTGTTCACCCTCAAGCCGCAGGCGCTGCCCCACAACTATGCCCCGAGCCCGGTGCGTTTGAACGACCCACGCCTGCGCCGGCCCTTGCTGGTAGCGTTCAGTGCCATGCTCAGTGTTACCGTGTCGCAGATCATTGTCGGCTTCTTTGCCCTGGACCGCCTGCACCTGGGCCCGGCAGAAGCTGCCCAGGCCGCCGGCATCGCTTTGACCACGGTGGGCGTGGCACTGATGCTGTCACAGGTACTGCTGCGCAAACTGGAATGGCCGCCACTGAAAATGATCCGGGTAGGCGCTACGGTTTCGGCCCTGGGCTTTGCCTGCGGCTCGCTCGCGACCACCGCACCCTGGCTATGGGGCTGCTACTTCGTCGCGGCCGCGGGCATGGGCTTTGTCTTCCCGTCGTTTTCAGCGCTGGCGGCCAACGCCATGCACGCCTCCGAGCAAGGTGCCACAGCCGGTTCCATTGGTGCGGCCCAAGGCATGGGCGCGGTGATCGGTCCACTGGCCGGCACCCTGGTCTATGCCCTCGATCCGCGCCTGCCATTTCTGGCCGTGGCCGCGCTGTTGCTGCTGGTCGGGCTATGGCCGATGCCGCGCGACCAGCGTGCCTGAGAAGCACAGCGCGCAAGCGTGCAGAGTGTGTTTTAATGCGCATCGCTCATTATTTTTTACACCTCTGATTACAAGGCGGCTATGGACACGGGGACGCGACTCAAACTGGTGCGTGAACGCAACAACCTCTCCCAACGGGAACTGGCCCGCCGCAGCGGGCTGACCAATTCGACGATCTCGCAGATCGAGCAGAATCGCGTCAGCCCTTCGGTCAGCTCCCTGAAAAAACTGCTCGAAGGCATTCCCATGAGCCTGGCGGAGTTCTTCAGCTTCGACGAGCCGGTGCGAGAAGAGCGCTTTGTGTTCCGCGGCGGCGAGCAGCCCGATCTGGGCCGAAACGGCCTGCGCATGCTGCTGGTCGGCGCCAGTGTCGAGGGCCGACAGATGCGCATGCTGCGCGAGCTGTATGCACCGGGTGCAGACTCGGGCGAGCCGATCGTGCATGCCGAGGGCGAAGAGTGTGGCCTGGTCACCCGCGGCACCGTGGAGCTGTGGGTCGATGGCCAAGTCAGCGTACTCAACTCGGGCGACGGCTACTACATCCCCACTACCCTGCCGCACAGTTTCAAGAACATCGGCCCGGACGAGGCCGAGATCATCAGCGCCAACACACCGGCGAATTTCTGATCTTGACGCGCAGCGGTACGCCCAACGCCCGAGCCATCTACCAGAGCCTGCGCAACGCGGCCCTGGGCGTGCATCACCTTGAGGTGAGTGCACGCCGCGAAGGCGGTTTGGTCGATGTCGACATCCAGGGTTGGCAATTGACGCTGGCCCTCGATGCCGAAGGCCTGGCGCAGTGCATCAGTTGCCGCTGCCCAGACGGCCAGCAAGCCGGGATCGAGGCGTGGCAGCGCTACGGCACCAACCCGGTCGACCTGCTCAGCCTGTGGGAACGCACTCAGCTCGAGAAGCTGCTGGCCCCCTGACTTAACGCCTCCTCGACAAAGTCCAGGCGATCCTGCCCAAAGAACATTGCCTCACCGACAAAGCAGGTCGGCGCGCCAAACACGCCGCGTTCGACGGCCACCTCGGTGGCCTGCTTGAGCGCTGCTTTCACTTCAGGGTCAGCCGCCAGCGCCTGAAACGCCTGCGGATCGAACCCTGCCTGGCTCAGTGTTTCGTCCAGAACGGCCCTATCGCTCAGGTTGCGGCGCTGCACCCACAGCCCATTGAAAAGCACCGTCAGCAACGCCTCCAACCGGTCTGGCGAGCGCAACTGGGTGCCCATCACCCCGCGCATCAAGGCCAAGGTATTGACCGGAAACCCCGGCGGCAGCCCGAACGGTACCCCATAGCGCGCGGCAAAGCGTGCCAGGTCGGTGAACATGTAGCGCCCCTTGGCCGGGATCATGGCCGGCGAAGCATTGCCGGTAGCCTGGAACACCCCGCCCAGCAGCATGGGCCGCATCTGCAGCGTGGCAGCCTGGCGGGCACACAGGCCTGGCAGCTGGGTCCAGGCCAGGTAGCTGGCCGGGCTGCCCAGGTCAAAATAGAAATCGACAGTCTTGTGCATGGTTACGGTCCTTGCGTGGTGAGAGGGGCTTACCAGCGTTCCATCCAGGGGCGCAGGTCCAGTTCGAACGTCCAGGCGTCTCGGGGCTGGGCGTGCAGGAACCAGTAGCTGTCGGCAATGTGCGCCGGGGCGAGGATGCCGTCCTGGTCCTTGAGGGCATAGCGCTCGGGGAAGCTGTCGCGGATGAAGGCGGTGTCGATGGCCCCGTCCACCACCACATGCGCGACATGGATATTCCGTGGCCCCAACTCTCGCGCCATGCTCTGGGCCAGGGCGCGTAAGCCGTGCTTGGCCCCGGCGAAAGCCGCGAAACCTGCTGCACCCCGGGTGCCAGCGGTGGCGCCGGTGAACAGGATGGTGCCGCGCTCACGCTGGACCATGCGCCGGGCAACCGCCTGAGCGGTAAGAAAGCCGGCGAAGCAGGCCATTTCCCAGATCTTGAAGTACTTGCGCGGGGTTTCCTCAAGGATGCTGCAGGGCACATTGGCGCCGATATTGAAAACAAACGCCTCAATCGGGCCGATATCGCGCTCGATAGTCTCGACCAGCGCTGCAACCTCCTCCTCCTTGCGCGCATCGGAGCCAAAACCATGGGCCTGGCCGCCAGCGGCGCGGATTTCCTCCAGCAGCGGTTGCAGCTTTTCTGCCTGCCGCCGCGTCACGCAGGCAATGTAGCCCTCCCGGGCGAAGCGCTTGGCAATCTCGCCACCGGTAGCGTCGCCCGCACCGATCACCAGCACTACTTTTTGTTGTTCTGACATGCCCGCCCCCATTGGTGAATGATCGTTTAGTAAACGAACGCTATGTTATGATCCCGGTCATCGTCAAGCCCGCCTGCAGAGGCAAGTGAATGCGTTATTCCAACGAACACAAGCAGCAGACCCGCGAACGGTTGCTGAACAGCAGTGGCGCGCTGGCAAAGCGTGGGGGCTTTTCCAGCACTGGCGTCGCCGGGCTGATGAAGGCAATCGGCCTGACCGGCGGCGCCTTTTACAACCACTTCCCTTCCAAGGACGACCTGTTTACCGAGGTGGTACGCCAGGAGCTGCACAACAGCCCACTGGCCCGCCTGGCCACTCAGGGCGCCAGCCGCGAGCGCCTGGGCCGCTGCCTGCAGCAGTACCTGAGCCTAGCCCACCTGCACAACGCCGAAAGCGGCTGCCCGCTGCCGCCGCTGGGTGTGGAAATCGCCCGGGCCGCAGCGCCGGTGCGCGAAGAGGCCGAGCACTGGCTGGTCGAACTGCACCAGGCCTGGAGCGCAACACTGGAGGATGATCAACTGGCCTGGGTGCTGATCAGCCAGTGCGTAGGTGCATTGATGGTCGGGCGCATGCTGGCCACTGAGCGCGTGCAGTCGCAGGTGCTGGACGCAAGCCGCCAGTTTGTCGAAAAGGCCTTGCATGAAGTGGATTAGCCTGCTGCTGGGCCTGACCCTGGCGCTGCCCGCGCTTGCCGAACAAGCGTGCCCACCAGGGCAATACCAGGTGTGCCTGATGGGCTGTTTTTGTGCGCCGATAGACCCTGGGCAGGCCGGCCAGATTCTCAAGGACGTGGAGGTCATGGCCACGTCCAGCCTGACGTTCGCCTTGCGCCAGGCCAGGGATGAGGCCACCGCCAGCGGCGTCGAACCGATCCCGCTGCATATCCGTGCGCAGCTAGAAACATGGTACGACTTTGCCGTGCTCGATGCGGTGCGCTTCCGGGTGGGTGACGAACAGCAGATGAGCGCAGCCAACGCGCTGCTGCAGAACCCCGACGTAAACGCCGTGACGCTGATCGACACGATCATCTTCCGCCGGGCCGGCGATGCCGAGGACAACGTGGCCCTGTGGGCGCACGAGCTCAAGCATGTGCAGCAGTATCAGGAGCTGGGCGTGGAGGAATTTGCCCGGCGCTATACGCGCAATTATGACGACCTGGAGGGGCCGGCCTACCAGATCGAGGCCGAAGTCGGCAAGGCGCTGCGCGAACGCGCTTCGGGGCAGGCCCGCTGATATCAGCTACTACGCGATCTCTGTGTGTGAGCGGCCTTGTGTCGCGATGGGCTGCAAAGCAGCCCCTATTTCAGTATCGCTGCGGATATCGCCGGGGCTGCCTTGCAGCCCATCGCGACACAAGGCCACTCCTACAGGGGACCGCGCATGCGCTCAGGACGCCGCCGAAGCCTCTTCAGCGTCCTGCTCACGGCTGGCATAACGCTGCGCCAGCACCGCGCAGACCATCAGCTGGATCTGGTGGAACAGCATCAGCGGCAGGATCATCGCGCCAATACCGCTGCCCACGAACAACACCTGGGCCATGGGCACGCCCGTAGCCAGGCTCTTCTTGGAGCCGGCAAACAAAATGGTGATGCGGTCCTCAAGGTCGAAGCCCAATGCCTTGCCAAGCACGCGGGTGCCAAACAGCACCACCGCCAGCAGGATCCCGCACACGACGAACAACCCGGCCAGGTGCTGCGGCGATACCGTGTGCCACAAGCCCGTGACCACGGCTTCGCTGAAGGCGGTATACACCACCAGCAGGATCGAACCCTGGTCCACCACCTTGAGCCAGCGCGCATTGCGCTTGACCCAGGCGCCGATCCAGCGCCGCGCAATCTGCCCGGCAACGAACGGTACCAGCAGTTGCAGGGTGATCTTCAGCACGGCATCCAGGCCAGAACCGGTGTCACCACTGGCACCCAGCAACATCATCACCAGCAAGGGGGTCAGGAAGATGCCCAGCAGGCTGGATGCCGCCGCGCTGCAAATGGCTGCAGGCACATTACCGCGGGCCAGCGAGGTGAAGGCGATGGCCGACTGCACCGTGGCCGGCAAGGCGCACAGGTAGAGCACGCCCAAGTACAACTCGTTACCCACCAGCGGCACGAACAGCGGCTTGAACGCCAGGCCAAGCAGCGGGAACATCACGAACGTGCAAGAGAACACCAGCAGGTGCAGGCGCCAGTGCCCGGCGCCGGCAATGATCGCCTCACGCGACAGCTTGGCGCCATGCAGGAAGAACAACAGGCCGATGGCCAGGTTAGTCAGCCAGCCGAAATACACCGCACCATCGCCCGAGCAAGGCAGCACGGTGGCGATCAGAACGACCCCGAGCAAAGCCAGGGTGAAATTGTCGAATAACATCCGCAAATACTTCATCACAGTGTCCGTCTTGTCATTGTGCAAAGGCAGACGATAAGGTCTACGGCTTTTCGGCGCTAACGCCGGAACCCCCATCGGTATCGCTCAACGGACACGTTCCGCACAAGGACCCGCTCATGCCCCTCTCCCGCCCGGCCGCGCTAGCGGCTGTCATCGCACTGGTTCTGGGCCACACCGGCGCCCAGGCCGACGACCAGTTGCAAGCCAAGGTCGACCAGATCATCCGCCCGTTGATGCAGGAACAAGGTATCAGCGGGATGGCCGTGGCGATCTACGCCCGCGACCATGCGCACTATTTCAGCTATGGCGTGGCCAGCAAGGCCGACAATGTGCCCGTCAGCCGAGACACGCTGTTCGAGATCGGGTCGCTGAGCAAGACCTACACCGCCACCTTGGCCGCGCTGGCCAGCGCCGAGGGCAAGCTGGACCTTGAGGCCCCGGCCAAGCGCTACCATCCGGCACTGGCGGGGGCGCCCATCGGTGATGCGACGGTGCTGGAACTGGGCGCTTACAGTGCCGACTGCCTGCCCTTGCAGTTCCCCGATGCGGTGCAGACACCGCAGCAAGTCGTCGATTTCTTCCGCCACTGGCAACCCCGTGCCAAACCCGGCACCCAGCGCTGCTATTCGAACCCCAGCCTTGGCCTGTTCGGTGACCTGGCCGCCCGCGCGCAGCATCAACCGTTTTCTACACTGATGACCGAGGGCCTG
Organism: Pseudomonas sp. TSO6; assembly: GCF_056098905.1. Lineage (NCBI taxonomy): Bacteria > Pseudomonadati > Pseudomonadota > Gammaproteobacteria > Pseudomonadales > Pseudomonadaceae > Pseudomonas > Pseudomonas sp. TSO6. The sequence continues at coordinate 31,353 of NZ_JBLZWV010000035.1, forward strand.
CTGGCTAAAATGGGCCTGAAAAACACCTACCTGCACGTCCCGGCCAGTGCTCAGGGGCTTTATGCCCAAGGTTACGACGCCGCCGACAAACCGGTGCGCGTCGGCCCCGGCTCGTACGCCGACGAGGCCTACGGCATCAAGACCAGCGCCAGCGACCTGCTGCAGTACGTGCGGCTGCACATGCAGCCGCAGGGCCTGCCACCGGCACTTGCAAAAGCAACCGCCATTACCCAGCAGGGCTACTTCCAGGTCGGCAGCATGACCCAGGGCCTGGGCTGGGAACGTTATCCCTACCCGGTCACGCTGGGTACCCTGGTAGACGGCAACAGCGCGCGGATGATCCGTGAACCGCATGCAACCACGCGCTTGCAACCGGCCCTGCCGCCGCTGCCAGCGGCCTGGTACAACAAGACCGGTGCAACCAACGGTTTCGGTGCATACGCCGCTTTTGTGCCCAGTGAAAAGCTGGCAGTCGTGTTGCTGGCGAATCGAAATTACCCGAACGAAGAGCGAGTTCGTGCAGCCTTCAAGATACTGTCCGGGCTGTAGTGCGAGCAGCGATTGTCGAACAAAACGACAGAAATGTAGTGGGTAAAAAAATTCACTACAAAACCATTGACGCCGCTCATCGCCCTTGTGCATGATGAAGCCGTCTCCCTGATCGGGAGCGGTGGCAAGGGTGTTCCAGACGGCTTGCGCGGTAACGCAGGCCGTCCGTGGAGAGGGAACTGTCCAAAAGGCAGCGTGAGAAAGCCCCTGTTGCGATGCTGCTGTAGCAGCGTTGGTAGTGCGCTACACCGTGTTAGCGCCAACTGTGAAAATCACCTACGAATGGGTAATGGGGGCTTTATGATGAACTTGAACAACAATCCGACTATCGATCAACTGGCGCAGCTGTTCGCCGTACGCAAGGACAGCCTTGACGATCACTTGCTGTGGGTCAGCCAAACCGGTGAGGTGCGGCTCGACCGCCTGCCACCGAACACGATCGAAGATGAATTTGAAGAGCACCTGCCCAGCATGCGTGCCCGCTTCAAGGTCTACCGCCGTGGCCAAGGCTACGTCGGCAAGAAGGCCGCCGCCGACACCGAGTTCGTTGGCCGCGTCCTGCAGACCCTGCAACAAGAATGGCCCGCCGCCCGTGAGCGGCAGGCAGTCAAGGTGATCGAACCGCTTAACTGAGGGTTCTCACCCTTAACCAAGCCCGGCCCGCATAGGCCGGGCTTTTTCATGCCTGGCGCCGCTGGCGGCGGCTTTGCGGCAATGGCAAGGCCCCGGTAGCCATCGCGCGGGCACGGTCCACACCCCATACCAGGGCGCGGGTCATGGTCTCCCCTGGCCGCGCAGGGTAGTACTCCTCCAGCAATGCCCGCCCATCCCCGGCATACAACCCCAAAAACAGCTGAGTCGCCCCCAGACGTGACAAGCGCACCTGCACATCCAGCGTGGTGCCGTCACTGAGGACTTCGTCGTGGCTGCGGCTGTGCAACTGGGCGTCGGCCCACTGCCAATAAGTCTGTTCCCTGACGCGCATGAGCATTCAATCCTCCGTTGCTGGAATGCCCCGACAGAAAACCACAACCTCACCCAGCCGGCGAGCGCAACCCGGCAATGCCATGAGGCGGATCAATAAAGCGCAATAAAAACCCCGCCATCGGGCGGGGTTATGTACTGGGGCGGGATCACTTCTTCAGCGGAACCCGCGGCATGAAGCGGCCTTTTTTACTGCGCTGCAGATGTGCAGGCTGGAGCTGTTCGGAATCATCCAGCGTCATGTGGGCGAACCCCAGGCGGAAGGCCGCCTGGCCGCAACGCACTTGGCTGTTGATCGGGAACGCATCGTTCAGGTCTTCGAAAAAGGATTCGCTCATGCCCTGTCTCCCTCCAGTGGCAGTCGCGCCGGCAACCAGAAGAGTCGCCCAGAAAACGCGGCCTGTGAAAAAGAGACTAGCTGGTCATTTGCGGACCGCCCGGACAAGAGCCTTGCAGCCGACCAGTGGCAGACTGCTCTACTTCAGGCGCACCGCGGTGCCGGTGGCAAATACCACCACCATGCCACCCTGCACCGACGGCATGCTGATCTCGAAATCCACACCCACTACCGCGTCGGCGCGCAACTGCAGTGCCCGCGCCTTGAGTTCTTCGGTGGCCTGCTCGCGTGCTTCACGCAGGGCGCTTTCCAAGGTTTGCGAGCGGCCGCCAAAAAAGTCGCGAAAACGCGCAAAGAAATCGCGTACGAAATTGATGCCCTGCACCGATTCGGAGCTGACCACGCCCAGGTATTCGGCAATCGGGCGCCCTTCGAGCTGGCTGGTGGTGGAAATGATCATGAAAGCGCTCCGTAGGCCTGGATAAAGAGGCCGATTCTAACAGAGCGCCGAGCAGCCTATTTGCGCGGTTTACGCGCTGACTGCCCGCAACCTTTGCCCGATACGCGCGCCGAACACGTTCACCAGCAACCCCGCCATCACCAGCAAGGCGCCCCAGCCCTGGATGGCGGTCAGGCGTTCGCCCAGCAACAGCGCCGATGAACTCAAGCCAATCACGGGTACCAGCAGCGAGAACGGTGCCACCTTGCCGGCCGGGTGGCGCGACAGCAGCTTGCTCCACAGGCTGTAGCCGAGCATGGTGGCGACAAAGGCCAGGTACACCAGGGCCAGCACCGAGCTCCAGCTGATGTTGGCCAGCGCATGGCCGATCCGCTCGGGCCCTTCCAGCCACCAGGACAACGCCAGGAACGGCAGTGGCGGTATCAGCCCGCCCCAGATCACCAATGCCACCAGGTCAACCGAGCCAAAACGCCGGGTGATGATGTTGCCCATGCCCCACATGGCACCAGCGCACAAGGTCAGTACCAGTGCCAGCAGGGGCACATGGCCGCCATCTTCGCTGCCAATCAACGCCAGGCCGCTGGCCGCTACCAGCAGCCCCAGTACACTGGCCAGGCGCAGCCGTTCACCGAGAAACAGCGCGGCAAAACCCAGGGTAAAGAATGCCTGAGACTGCAGGATCAACGAAGCCAGCCCAGGCGGCATGCCGCTGTACATGGCCTGGAACAGGAAGGCAAACTGACCCAGCGAAATCGTCGCGCCGTAGGCGATCAACCAGCGCCAGGGCAGTTTCGGCCGCCTGACCAGCAAGATTGCCGGAAACGCCACCAACAAGAAGCGCAGCGCCCCCAGCAACATCGGCGGCAAGCCATCGAGGCCTACCTTGATGACCACAAAGTTGACTCCCCAGGCGACGATCACCACCAGGGCGATGAGCAGGTCCTTAAGCGGCATTGCAGCGTCCTTCCTCAGGCTTTATATACATATTTCGTTACAGCATAAGACGATTCCCTCAAATGGGACCATTACAGTTGCGACCAAGGGTTGCGCAACAGTGACTGTTCCTGGCCGCCTGGACGGAGCTCAATCCTGATAACCAGGCGCTACCCGCTCCAGCATCCGCAACAATGCCGCCCACGCCAGCTGTAGCGCATCCGGGTCGGTCAGCTCACCCTGCTTCAACCCCCTCCCCGGCGCGTTGAACTGCCGCTCGGTATGCGCGCACACTTCAGCCGGCGGCAGTATCACTTGCCCGGCACTCTGCGCCGCCAACTGGATCTCACAGGCCTTCTCCAGGTAGTACATGCGCAGAAATGCTTCGGCCACGCTACCCCCGGTGGCCAGGAGGCCATGGTTGCGCAGGATCATCACCGGCTTGTCGCCCAGGTCGGCCACCAACCGCTGCTGCTCGTCCATATCCAGCGCGATACCTTCATAGGCGTGGTAAGCCACTCGGCCGTAAAACTCCATGGACATCTGGTTGACCGGCAGCAGCCCGCACTCCAGCGCAGCCACCGCGCAGCCTGCACGGGTGTGGGTGTGCAGCACGCAGTGGGCGTCCTCGCGGGCGGCATGAATGGCGCTGTGAATGACGAAGCCAGCCGGGTTGACCGGGTGCGGCGAAGGTTCGACCGGCCTCCCCTGCAGGTCGATCTTCACCAGGCTGGAGGCCGTGATTTCGTCGAACAGCAGGCCGTACGGGTTGATCAGGAAGTGATGCTCCGGCCCTGGCAGGCGCAGGGATATGTGGGTGAAGATCAGGTCGCTCATGCGAAAATGCGCGATCAGCCGATAACAGGCGGCGAGTTCCTGGCGCAGGCGCTGCTCGGTGGCGTTCATGGTCGTTATCTCTGTAGATGAAGCTGCCTGAAACTACTTGCTCGCCCAAGCATTGAAGCGCTGTTCCAGCTCTTCACCATGGTCGACCCAGAATTCCACATTCATCGCCAGCGCCCCTTGCAGGTTCTGCGGCGCAGTGGGTACCCAGCTGGCCAAGGCCGGGTCCAGCCTGGCAGCTGCCTGGGTGTTGGTCGGCCCATAGGGAATCTGCTGCACATAGCGCACCTGGGTATCAGGCTGGTTGGCATAGGCAATCAATCGCTTGGCCTGGTCGACATGCCGCGAGCCTTTGATGATGGCCCAGTAGTCCATGCCATACAGGCTCCCAGGCCATACCACGGCCAGCGGGCTACCTTGTTGCGCCGCCACGGCGATGCGCCCGCTGTAGGTCGAAGTCATTACCACATCACCTGCAGCCAGCCACTGCGCAGGCTGGGCGCCGGCGTCCCACCACTGGATATAGGGCTTGAGTTCGCTGAGCTTGGCGAACGCACGCTCAACCCCGGCCGGCGTCGACAGCACCTTGTAGACGTCCTCCACCTTCACCCCATCGGCCAGCAGCGCGAACTCCAGGTTGTACACCGCACGCTTGCGCAAGCCGCGCTTGCCCGGGTACTTGTTCACGTCCCAGAAGTCGGCCCACGAGGCCGGTGCCTCAGCCAGCTTGTTGCGGTCGTAGGCGATGGCCACGCTCCACACCAGCGCAGCCGAACCGCAGTCCTGAGCTGCGTCGGGGATCAACTCGGCGCCATGGCCCAGGCGCTGCCAGTCAAGGTGCTCGTAGACCCCCTCTTCACAGCCGCGCATCAAGTCCGGCCCCTCGATCTGCACCACGTCCCAATCGACGTTGCCGGTGTCGGCCATCACCTGGATCCGCGCCATCTCGCCGTTGTATTCGCTCTGGATCAGCTTGCTGCCATCCTGGGCACTGAAGGGCTTGAAGATGGCCTCGTCCTGGGCCTTCTGGCCGGCGCCGCCATAGCCCACCACAACCATCTGCGGCGCGGCTTGCGCGCTGCCCAGGCCAAGGGCAAACAACGTTGCGCAAAGGCCAGGAACACGGGGTATTACCTGCATCGTAGCTTCCTCCTGCCGGTGCCCCAAGGGCCCGTTTTCTTGTTGTTGTGAGGTCACACCCTCGCGGTGAGGGTGATCAAAACCTAGTCGCGCGCCAGTAAAAAAACAAGTTGATTTTTTACTGGCGCTACACTTTCATAAACAAAACAAGAACAACACCGCACCGGAGCCGCCTGCATGCAAACCGCCTTCCCTCACTTGTTCGAAGCTTTGCAAATTCGCGGCAAACGCTTGAAGAACCGCATCATGTCCACCGGCCACGACACCTGCCTGCCCACCGACAACCTGGTCAACGACAAACTGATCGCCTACCAGCGCGACCGCGCAGCCGGTGGCGTAGGCTTGATCGTGTTGCAGGTTGCGGGTGTGCATGACAGCGCCCGCTACACCTCGCACGTGCTCATGGCCACCGACGATGCCTGCATCGACGGCTACCGACAGCTCGCCGAGGCCTGCCATGCACACGGCACCGTGGTGCTGTCGCAACTGTTTCACCCCGGCCGGGAGATCATGGAATCGGCGGACGGCCTGCTGGCGGTTGCCTACTCCGCGTCTTCAGTACCCAACGAACGCTTCCGGGTGATGCCCCGCGCACTGGACCAGCCGATGATCGACGACATTGTCCAGGGCTACGCCAGTGCGGCCCGCCGCCTGCACCAGGCCGGGCTGGATGGCGTCGAAGTAGTGGCCAGCCATGGCTACCTGCCCTCGCAGTTCCTTAACCCGCGGGTGAACCTGCGCAGCGACGGCTACAACGGCAGCCTGGAACAGCGCCTGAGGTTCCTGCGTGAAGTGCTGGCCGGCGTTCGCGCCGCCACCGACGAGCAGTTCATCATCGGCCTGCGCATCAGCGCCGACGAGCGCGACAGCCAAGGGTTGAGCGAGGATGAGTCGCTGGCCGCTGCGGTTGCCCTGCAGGGCCAGCTCGACTACCTGCACATCGTCGCTGGCACTTCGGCGTCCCTGGGCGGCGCCGTGCACATCGTCCCGCCTATGGCCATCGAGGCGGCTTACCTGGCCCGAGAAGCGGGAACCTTCAAGCAGCAACTGGACATTCCGTTGTTCGTTACCGGGCGCATCAACCAGCCCCAGGAAGCCGAACTGATCCTGGCCCGCGGCCAGGCGGATGTCTGCGGCATGACCCGTGCACTGATCTGCGACCCGCTGATGCCGAGCAAGACCGAACGCGGCCAGGTCGAAGATGTACGCGCCTGCATTGCCTGCAACCAGGCCTGCATCGGCCACTTTCATCGCGGCTTGGCCATCTCCTGCATCCAGCGGCCAGAAACCGGCCGCGAATTGCAGTACGGGCAGCTGACGCCCACCACCACGCCCAAACGTATCCTCGTCGCCGGTGGCGGCCCGGCCGGCATGAAGGCCGCCGCCGTGGCCGCCGCCCGTGGGCACCAGGTAACGCTGTACGAAGCCGGCCCGCAGCTCGGTGGCCAGGTGCTGCTGGCCCAATTGCTACCGCGGCGCAGCGAGTTCGGCGGCGCCAACACCAACCTGCAACGGGAAATGGCCCTGGCCGGTGTGGAAGTCGTGCGCAACACCCGGGTCGACCGCGCCCTGGTCGAGCGCGAACGCCCCGACCTGGTCATTGCCGCTACCGGCGCTACCCCCTATTGGCCGGCGTTCGAGCGCAGCGGCGAGCTGCAGGTGGTGGACGCCTGGCAAGTACTGCGCAACGAAGTGAAGCTGGGGCGTTCGGTGCTGGTGATCGACTGGCGCTGCGACTGGATCGGCCCTGGCATCGCCGAACGCCTGGTGCGCGAGGGGCACCAGGTGCAGTTGGCAGTCAACGGTACCCACTGCGGTGAAAACCTGCCGCTGTACGTGCGTGATCAGCTGGCCGGCGAGCTGCATCGCCTGGGCATCCCCATCACCCCTTACGCGCGCTTGTATGGCAGCGACGACAACACGGTGTACTTGCAGCACACCGCCAGCGGCGAACCGATGATCTTCGAGGGCATCGACACCCTGGTGCTGTGCATGGGCCATCAGCCGGAAGACAGCCTGGCCAGCGAGCTGGCCGGCCTGGTAGAAGTGCGGCGCGTTGGCGACTGCCTGGCACCACGTACCGCGGAAGAAGCGATTCACGACGGCTTGACGGTTGCCTGGTCGCTCTGAGGCTGTACATACTGCGGCTTTTGCGATGGACCGACGTGCATGAGCCAACTCCCCCAGCCCCCCGCCAGCGAAGCCGGGGGCGCCGCGCCGCAGTTCCTGGGCACACGCATCCGCGGCCTGCGCAAGCGCCGCGGCATGACCCTGGCGGAGCTGGCCGCGCACAGTGAACTGACCGCCGGCTACATCAGCCAACTGGAGCGCAACCTTTCCTACCCGTCGATCCCGGCGCTGTTCAACATCGCCCGCAGCCTGGGTGTGACCATCCAGTGGTTCTTCGCCAGCGAAGCCACCACTGCACCAGAGGACCAGGGCTATGTGGTGCGGCGCAACAGCCGCCTGAGCGTGCACTATGAAGATGGCATCGTCGATCAACTGCTCACCCCCCAGCCCAACCGCCAGCTGGAGATCCTGCACTCCCGCTTCCCCCCCGGCACCTACAGCCAGCAAAGCTACAGCCATGAGGGTGAAGAAGCCGGCTACATCCTGAGTGGCAGCTTCGAGCTTTGGGTGGGCGAACGGCACTTCCAGCTGGGTGAAGGCGACAGTTTCAGCTTCTCCAGCCAGGAGCCCCATCGCTACGGCAACCCCGGCGAGGTGGATGCCGTGGTGATCTGGGTGATCACGCCGCCAACATTCTGAAGCACTCCTGCAGGCGTTCGTAACACCGTTGACCTGCAATACGGTCTACCTTGTCCACCGAACTTGAAAAGGAGCACAACCATGAAGCAGATCCTGATCATTGGCGCGGGCTTTGCCGGCCTGTGGAGCGCACTCAGCGCCATCCGCCAGCTTGACCTCAACGGTAGCAAGGAGGTCGAGGTCACCTTGCTCGCCCCCCAGGCCGAACTGCATGTGCGCCCGCGCTTCTACGAGCCCAACGTTCACACCATGGCCGCGCCGCTGCAGGACCTGCTTGATGCCGTCAACGTTCGCTTCGTGCAAGGCACGGCATTCCAAATTGATGAAGCGGCCCGCCGGGTCAGCTACCGTACCCGCAGCGGCACCCAGTGCGCCCTGCCCTACGACCGCCTTATCATGGCCTGCGGCAGTGTGCTCAACCGGCCTGACATGGTCGGTATCGAGCACGTTTTCGACGTCGACAAGATCGACAGCGCTGCGCGGCTGGAAACCCATCTCAAGTCGCTGGCCAGCCTGCCCGACACGCCGGCGCGCAATACCGTGGTGGTGGCCGGTGGCGGTTTTACAGGTATCGAGACGGCCACCGAGCTGCCGGCACGGCTACGGGAAATCCTCGGTGAGGACGCAGCGTTGCGTGTGGTCGTCATCGACCGCGGCGCCAGGATGGGTGCTGCGTTGGGAGACGGCATCCGCCCAGCCATCGAACAGGCTTGCGCGGCGCTGGGTGTGGAATGGGTGTGCGGTGCCACGGTCGCTTCGGTTGACCCAGCCGGTGTGTTGCTGGACAACGGCCAGCGCATCGACGCCAATACCGTGGTGTGGACGGTGGGCTTCAAGGCCAACCCGCTCACCGAACAGATCACCGGCGAGCGTGACCGCCTGGGGCGCCTGCACGTGGATGGCAACCTGAAGGTCAAGGGCAATGATGCGGTATACGCAGCCGGTGATGTGGCCTATGCCGCCTGTGACGAGCTAGGCAATTACGCAGTGATGTCCTGCCAGCATGCGATTCCGCTGGGGCGCCATGCGGGCAACAATGCCGCTGCCGAGCTGATTGGCGTGGCACCCATGACCTACAGCCAGCCCAAGTACGTGACGTGCCTGGACCTGGGCGCCTGGGGCGCGGTGTATACCGAGGGGTGGGAGCGCACGGTGTCGCCACCGGAGGACAAGGCCGAGGCCAAGGCGCTGAAAGCGCAGATCAACACGGTATGGATCTACCCACCAGCGGCCGATCGCACTGCGGCTTTGGCGGCTGCCGACCCAACCATCCCGGTCGCCTGAAACGGCCTCATCGCCGGCAAGCCAGCTCCCACAGGTACCGCACATGACTCGAAGTCGATGCGTACGGTGTGGGAGC
>NZ_JBLZWV010000036.1:0-16039 GCF_056098905.1 Pseudomonas sp. TSO6
CCACAGGTACTGCGCATGACTCGAAGTCGATGCGTACGGTGTGGGAGCTGGCTTGCCGGCGATGAGGCCATGACAGGCCAGCTCCCACAGGTACTGCGCATGACTCGAAGTCGATGCGTACGGTGTGGGAGCTGGCTTGCCGGCGATGAGGCCATGACAGGCCAGCTCCCACAGGTACTGCGCATGACTCGAAGTCGATGCGTACGGTGTGGGAGCTGGCTTGCCGGCGATGAGGCCATGACAGGCCAGCTCCCACAGGTACTGCGCATGACTCGAAGTCGATGCGTACGGTGTGAGAGCTGGCTTGCCGGCGATGAGGCCATGACAGGCCAGCTCCCACAGGTACTGCGCATGACTCGAAGTCGATGCGTACGGTGTGGGAGCTGGCTTGCCGGCGATGAGGCCATGACAGGCCAGCTCCCACAGGTACTGCGCATGACTCGAAGTCGATGCGTACGGTGTGGGAGCTGGCTTGCCGGCGATGAGGCCATGACAGGCCAGCTACCGAGGATCAGGCAGCGGCGAACAGCTCGTTGGCAATCTGCGCCTGGGCAGCATCAATTGCCTGGCTCCGGTGTTCCGGGCCATAAGCCAGGCCATGAGCGCGGACGATTTCCAGGTCGGTGACTCCGATAAAGCCCAGGAACACTTTCAGGAAGTCTTCATGCCCGGCGCCAGTCGGCTGGCCAGCGTGCAGGCCACCGGCGGTGGACACCAGCACCACTTTCTTGTTGCCGCACAGGCCTTCCGGGCCCGCTTCGGTGTAGCGGAAGGTCTTGCCGGCAACGGCAACGCGGTCGATCCAGGCCTTGAGCTGGGTCGGCACGGTGAAGTTGTACATCGGCGCACCAATCACCACGGCATCAGCGGCCAGGAACTCTTCCAGGGTTTCCGCGCTCAGCTTGGCTTCGAACGCCTGGGCTGCATCGCGCATATCTTCAGGAGTACCTGCGGCCACCAGGGTGGCGGCAGAGAAGTGGGCGATGGCGTCGGCGGCCAGGTCGCGATACACCACTTCCACGCTCGGGTCGGCGGCTTTCCAGGCTTCGACCACTTCACGGCTCAGCTGGCGGGAGGCGGAATTGTCGCCCAGGATGCTCGAATCGATGTGCAACAGTTTCATGGGACTCTCCTGTGATTGAAGACCGCAGCGTTGGGCGATCACGATGGATAGAATCCTACCGGGATGAGTAATGGCTGATAAGTCGGCAAAAATGCGCTAGTTTGTCCCACACATGGAACAGTGAGACATTCCCATGCAAGACCTCAACGACCTTTTCTACTTTGCCCGCGTGGTCGAAGCCGGCGGGTTCGCCGCCGCCGGGCGTCAGTTGGGCATCCCCAAGTCGCGCCTGTCACGGCGTATTGCCGAACTGGAAGAACGCCTTGGCACCCGCCTGCTGCAACGCACAACCCGGCAACTGAAACTCACCGCGGTGGGCGAGCGCTACCTGCACCACTGCCAAGCCATGCTACTGGAGGCCGAAGCCGCCGATGAAGCCGTGGCCAGCATGAGCAGCGAGCCGCGCGGGCGCTTGCGGGTGTCTTGCCCGGTGGCGCTGGCGCATGCCTTCCTGCCGGATGTAATCAGCCGCTTTCTTGCCCAGTACCCGTTGGTGCAGCTGGACATGGTGCTGCTCAACCGCCGCGTCGACCTGATTTCCGAAGGCATCGACGTCGCGCTGCGCGTGCGAGACCTGGGTGATGAAGACCCGGCCCTGGTCACCCGCCGCCTGCGCCAGGCGCAGATGCAACTGGTGGCCGCGCCCGGTTTCGCCGACCACATCCGCGAACCGGGTGAGCTGGCGTCACTGCCGGTGCTAGGCGCCGCCGAAGCAGACCGGTTAGTACACTTCCGCCTGTTCGGCCCCCATGGTAAGCAGCAGGAAATCGCCCTGGAACCTCGCTTGGCCATCGACGATTTCGTAGTACGTAATGCTGCTGTACGGGCTGGACTCGGATTCACCGCCTTGCCCAGCATGTTTTGTGAAGAAGAACTGGAACGCGGCGAACTGGTGCGCCTGCTGCCAGACTGGTCACTGCCAGGCGGCTATCTGCAGGCGGTGTACCCGCATCGGCGCGGTGTACTGCCTGCGGTGCGGGTGTGGATCGATCACCTGGCAGCCTCATTCGAGGCCTGTGGAGAGCGGTATGTCTGAAAGGAAGATGAGCGAAGCCCAGGTGGCAGCGTTTTGCCTGAGCCTGCCGGGTGCACGTGAAGATTACAAATGGGGCGGCATTCGGGTGTTTTCGGTGGCGGGCAACAAGATGTTCGCGGTGCTCGACCTGGCAGGTGCCGGGCTGTCGTTCAAAGTGGCCGATGAGCTGTTTCTCGGCTACTGCGACCGCCCAGGGGTGCGGCCTGCGCCGTATCTGGCGCGGGCGCGGTGGATCAGCATGGCGCTGCCCTACCCCATGGGGCGTGACGAGCTGTGTGATTTGCTGCAGCGCTCGCACCAGCTGGTGGTGCGGCGGTTGCCCAAGCGGTTGCAGGTGGGTTTGTTGATCTAGTCAGCCTGTACTGGCCTCTTCGGGGGTTGCCCGCGAAGAGGCCGGTACAGGTAAACATCAATTGAAGGGCAGATAACGCCCTTCAAAAAACAGCCAGTCCGCCCAGAACACCTGGTGCACCAGCACAATCCCCCAGCACACCAACTGGAACGAAACCTTGCGGGTCTTGTGCCGAAACAGCTGTTGTGCCAGCAAGGCCCCAGGCCAGCCACCCAGTAATTCACTGGCGTGCAGCACTTTCTCGGGTGTACGCCAGGCCTGCGTACGCGCCTGCTGTTTATCCTGCCAATACAGCAACAGGCTGATCAGGCTCATCGCCGGGTACAGCGCCAACGGCCACCAGGTTTCATCGCTCCAGGCCATGCGCGCAGCCCCCAGGCCAGGCAACAGGCAAAGCAGGCCCAACAGCATCAGCTTCAGGCGCACATTGCGTACGCCTTCAGCCCGTTGCCCGCGCAATGCCTCAGCCATGTGCGGTGGACCAGTCAACCCAGCCGAACTGCCAGGTCGCGAGAATCAGCAGGCCGAAGACAATGCGATACCAGGCAAATGCCGCGTAGCTGTGGTTGGCAATGAACTTGAGCAACGCACGCACAGCGATCATGGCGAAAATGAACGAAGTCACGAAGCCAATGGCAAACACCGGCAAGTCACTGGGCTGGAACAGGTCCCGGTACTTGTAGCCCGAGTACACCGCCGCACCGACCATGGTCGGCATCGCCAGGAAGAACGAGAACTCGGTCGCCGCTTTGCGCGACAGGCCGAAGAGCAGGCCGCCGATAATGGTCGAGCCGGAGCGCGAAGTGCCAGGGATCATCGCCAGGCACTGGACAAACCCGATCTTCAGCGCATGACTCCAACGCATGTCATCCACATGGTCCACCTGCACGCTGTGGTCGCGACGCTCGGCCCAGAGCATGATGACCCCACCCACGACGAGCGCCGTCGCCACGGTGATCGGGTTGAACAGGTACTCGTGAATCAGGTCGGCGAACAGCACCCCCAACACCACCGCCGGCATGAACGCCAACAGCAGGTTGCCGGTAAAACGCCGTGCCTTGGGCTGGCTGGTCAGGCCGAACACCACTTCGAGAATCTTGCCGCGAAACTCCCACACCACCGCCAGGATCGCCGCCAGCTGGATAATGATGTTGAAAGCCATGGCCCGTTCGCCGCCAAAACCTATCAGGTCGGCGACGATAATCTGGTGCCCGGTACTGGAAATCGGCAGAAACTCCGTCAGCCCTTCAACCACGCCCAAGATGATTGCCTGGAAGGCAGTCCAAAAATCCATCATTCCCCCGGATGGAGCGCTGCTTGCTGCAGGCCCCTTGTTCTTGATTTGCTTGAAATTGCCGCACGCGGCCCGGCTGTTTTACAGCGACTGTTGGGCGCAACGCCAGTGGAAACGTTCACGGCGGCTAAAGGTTTCATCTTGCGCGGCCGAAATCCTAGCAGAGCGCCTTTGCATTCGCTTTACGAGACCTCCTGCAGACTATTACTAAGATATCACTTAGCCATTAGTCGAGTGGGGCCCTGGCGCAAAGCATGCTTGGATGCACCTCAATAAAAAGAACAATGCGGGAGCTCGTGGATGAAGACTCTAAGATCGATGTCGATCAGCCGTCGGCTGTGGCTGATCCTGGTGGTGGCAGTGGCCATGCTGGTGGTGCTGGGCCTGCTGATGCTGCGCCAGATCCACGGTGACCTGTACCAGGCCAAGGCCGAGAAAACCCGCCACGTGGTGCAGACGGCGGCCGGTGTACTGGCCTATTACCAAGGTCTGGAGGCGGCCGGCACACTCAGCCGCGAAGCTGCCCAGCAGCAGGCGCTGCAAGTGGTGCGGGCGCTGCGCTACGACCACGACGACTACTTCTGGATCAACGACCTGGGGCCCAGGATGATCATGCATCCGGCCAACCCCAAGCTCGACGGCCAGGACCTCTCGGCCATTCGCGACCCTGACGGCTTTGCCGTGTTCAACGAGATGGTCGCACTGGCCCGCCTGCAGGACGCCGGGCCGGTCAACTACCGCTGGCCCAAGCCCGGCGCCAGCGAGCCAGTGGCCAAGACTTCCTATATACAGCTGTTCAAGCCCTGGGGCTGGATCATCGGGTCTGGCGTGTACATTGATGATGTGCAGGCCGAATTCGCCCGCCAGCTGCGCGACGCCTCCCTGGTGGGCGTGGGCATCGCCCTGCTGATGGCGCTGGTGGTCTTGCTGATTGCCCGTAGCATCGCCCGCCCCTTGCAGGAGGCTGTGCAGGCCATGGGCAACATTGCCAGCGGCGAAAGCGACCTGACCCGGCGCCTGGACACCCACGGTCGTGACGAAATCACCCACCTGGGCGAGCACTTCAACCGCTTCAACGGCAAGCTGCAAGGTGTGGTCGGCCAGCTGCAGGGCGCCGCCCACGCATTGGCCCAATCCGCCGGGCATGTGGGTGACAATGCGGGTGCCGCACAACAGCACAGTGCCCAGCAATCGCTACAGATGGACCAAGTGGCCACTGCCGTGAACGAGGTGACGTACGCCGTGCAGGACGTGGCCAAGACCGCCGAACAGGCCGCCGGCGAAATGCGCACCGCGCAGCAGCAGGTAGCGCATGGCCAGCAAGCCATCCATGGCAGCCTGGCACAGATCGATCGGCTGTCGCTGACCATCGACCAGGCCGTGCAAGTGATCCGCGACCTGGCCGGGCACAGCACGCGCATCGGTGGCGTGCTGGAGGTAATCCGCTCCATCGCCGAGCAGACCAACCTGCTGGCGCTGAACGCAGCCATCGAGGCGGCACGGGCCGGCGAGCAAGGTCGCGGCTTTGCCGTGGTCGCCGACGAGGTGCGCCTGCTGGCCCAGCGCACAGCGCAGTCGACGGCCGAGATCCATACCATGATCGAGCACCTGCAAAGCCAGTCGCACGCGGCGGTCAAGGCCATCGACACCAGCAGCGAAGCCTCGCGCCAGACCGTCGAGCAAGCCCGCGAGGCCGGCGCCAGCCTGGATGCCATCAACCAGGTGCTGAACAACCTCACGGCCTTGAATGCATCCATCGCCAGTGCCACCTTGCAGCAGGCGCATGTGGTCGAAGAGATCAACCGCAACGTACTGGATACCGCCGGGTTGTCCCAGCAAACGGCCGACGCGGCACGCCAATCCAGTGATGCCGGGGCGGCGCTGGAGCAGTTGAGCGAGGAGCTGGAACAGTTGCTGCGGCAGTTCCGGGTCTAAGCCTTTGGACATCGACGCGGCCTTTGTAGGAGCGGCCTTGCGCCGCGAAAGGGCCGCAGCGCGGCCCCAGCAATCTATGTTTTGATGCCGAAATCCCGGGGCCGCTTTGCGGCCCTTTCCGACCGGTCCGGCGCCCCGGCAAGGCCGCTTCCACACTGTGCGCTACAACTTGGCCCAATGACCCGCTACAATCTCGCCCCTTCCCCGTAGCCTCCAAGGATCGCCGATGTCCGGCCTTGAACTCATCGCCGCCGTCCTCGGCGTCACCGCTGTCTGGCTAACGGTCAAACAGAACGCCTGGTGCTGGCCGATTGGCCTGGTCATGGTGCTGATCTATGGCTGGTTGTTCTTCGAAGTGAAGCTGTACTCGGGCATGCTGCTGCAACTGGCCTACGCCATCCTGCAACTGTACGGCTGGTGGCAATGGAAGCGCCCAGGCCACGCTGAAGACGCCCGCCAGGTCTCCCGGCTGCAACGCCCGGCACTGCTCAGTAGCCTGGCTGCCGGGCTGCTGTTGAGCGCAGCGTTGGGCGCGGCCATGGCCAACTGGACCGATGCCGCCCTGCCCTGGCTGGACGCCACCCTCACCGGCTTCAGCCTGGTAGCGCAACTGTGGATGGCCCAGAAGCGTCTGCAATGCTGGCCGCTGTGGGTAGTGGTAGACATCGTCTATGTAGGCCAGTACCTGCACCAGCAGCTGTATTTCACCGCAGGCTTCTTCGCCGTGCTTACCCTGATTGCCGTGCGCGGCTGGCTGGAATGGCGCCGTGACCCGGCGTTGGTGCAGCCATGAGCGCAGAGCAGGCCATGAAGATACTGGTGCTGTGCGGCCCGGAATCCAGTGGCAAGAGCTGGCTCAGTGGCGTCATCCAGGCGCATTTCGGCGGCGTGGTGGTGGCCGAGTATGTGCGCCACTTCATCGACCAGGAGTGCCGCGATACCTGCTACGCCGATATCCCCACCATCGCCCGCGGCCAGCTGGCCTGGGAGGACCGGGCCCGCGAGCAGGCTCCACCGCTGCTGATCCTCGACACTCACCTGCTCAGCAATATGCTCTGGAGCCACGCCTTGTTCGATGCCTGCCCGCCTTGGCTGGAACAGGCATTGCTTGCACGGCGTTACGACCTGCACCTGCTACTCAGCCCACAAGGTGTGGACTGGGTTGCCGATGGCCAGCGCAGCCAGCCCGACCTCAACGACCGCCAGCGCTTTTTCGACGACAGCCTGGCTTGGCTGAGGCGGCACCATCAGGCGTACCAGATACTTGAGGGCAATTGGCCACAGCGCCAATGGCTGGCCTTGCAAGCGGTTGCTACACTGCTTAATAGCCATGCGCCAGCATGCCCCACCGAGTGTTAAGCCTCTGAGACACACAGCTGGGGCAAAGCCCCCGAAAATGCGGGGGTTTCCCCCGCATCGGGGTCACTGTCAAGCCAGTGAAACACCCCTGCAAAAACCCTTCCAGTCATAGCCACTGCTGGCTTTGCCAGTAGTACCGGCGGCTACCTGTATCAACCCTGAGACAGAATACGCCGCAGATTCTCACCCGTTTGCTTTAACCCATTGATCTGCAAACGCTTCTCAAAAGCGGCACACCTTCTGCTCTGTTGTTCGCATCGCTGAACAGGCCAGCGCTCAAAGAAGGAGTTGCCGTCGTGAGGAAAAGTGACAAGCGCCTCTATCACCTCGTACTGGTGGGTTGTGTATGGGGGTCACTGAGCCTGACGGCCCAGGCGGATAACGGGATCATCATCATCAAGCGCGACGTTCAGGTGCGCAACGCGACCATCCCCCCCCTCATCCCTGACCCGAGCCCGACCACAGTCAACGCCAACCCTTCTGCCTACGTGCTCAAACAGACCAACGAATTGAGCGATGGCGACTTCGCAAGCATCAGCAGTGGCGCCGGGATCAGCAACATGATCACCCAGCAGACCAACAACCTGGGCGGCAACCTCGGCAATCAGAACCAACTACCCAACCTGTCAGGTGGTCGGGGCACAGGGGGATCGGGCAACGGGATCTCGAACATGGTCAACTCGAGTGTCCAGCGCGGGCTCGCGCCGTTGCAGATCCTGACTGGCGGGGGCAAGTGAGATGAAGCACATGCTGCTGATTCTGGCCACCCTTTGCAGTGCGCCAGCCCTCGCCGACTCGCTTGTTCCCGTCATCAATAACGCCAACATCGACAGCTCCGGCAGCCGCTACCAGGGCAACCTCTCTGTCAACCAGGCGGCTGGCGACAAACAGCAACAGGTCAATGCGCGCGCCATTGCCGTGGGGCCTGAAGCGAACGCCAGCACGCAGATCCGGCAACGGCTGAACACGCCGACCGACCCCGCGATGGATGCCCGCTCGACCATTCAGGGCAACGCCTTCAGCAACGGCAGTGGCGCACTGGGCGTCAACCAGAGCGCCGGGGCCAACACCCAGCAAGCCAACGCCCTGAGCATCACCCTCAGTGCTCAACCGCAAAGTATCGACGACAGCGTCCTCATGCAACAGAACGTGGCGCTGATCAACAACTCCGGAGCAACTGACATTCCAGCCGGCTATCGCCAGGTCACCACCAGTGACCAGGCCTTCACCGGTAGCCGTGGGGTGATCCAGTTGAACCAGAGTGCCGGGGTGGGAAACCGCATGGCCAACACCTTGAGCATCCGGGTCGCGGATTGACCCAATCAGTTAAGAACAACACTTAACCTAATAAAGTACGGAGAATCACCATGAAACCCTCGATGGCAATCAAGCCTCTGGTTTTCGCAATTGCTGCGGTCATGGCTGTTGCTGTACAAGCTGGGCAAAACGATCGGCGTAATGACCACCATAACGGCCACCATAACAATGGTCAGCATACGCCTCCACCCACCAAAATCCCTGTGTATGCAACGGCCAATGCTATAGACACCCAAAGCAGCACCCGTAACACCATCACCAACCAAGGCACCATCAACGAAGCCGAGATGAGCGACTCGGGCCAAGGTTCCAGCGGTAACGTTGGTGTCAACGTGGCGGCCGGTAACGGCAACCAGCAGGACAACGCCGCTGCCATTGCCAATGCTGGCGCCGATTCGAGCCTGGATAACAGCTTCGTGTTCGGTATGGCCGACGCGACTGCAGACGTTCAGCAAACCAGCAGGAACAACCGAGTCGACAACTGGTCGACCCAGTCGTCGGCAGTGATGAGCGGCTCGGCCAGTGGGGCTGAAGGCAATATCGGCATCAACGTGGCCGGTGGCGACCTCAACCAACAGAAAAACACCATGGCAATCGCCAACTCCAATGCACCATTGGGTAATGCCACTGCCACCGCCTCTGCCAACCAGGATGGTCCTGGCCTGACCGTGAACAATGGTGCTGACCGCACCTATCGCGTCGACACGATCACCATTACCACCTCGGCAAGTGGTTCGGCCTCGCGTGATGGCACGTTCAACTCGACTGACGACCGCAGCTCGTCGTCGAGCTTCAGCGTGGCCGGCTCGCAAAGCGCCAGCAACAGTGGTTCGAGCGGCTGGAACTCCAGCGGTTCGAGCAGCTCGAACGCCAGCGGCTCCAACAGTTCCAGTGCAAGTGGCTCCAACAGCTGGGGCCTGAGCGGCTCAGCCAGTGGCAGCAACAGCTCGTCGAGCAGTGCCAATCTGAACGCTTCGCTGGATGCAGCCGCCAACGCTACGCGTACGCTCACCACCGATGATGGCCGTCGCGAGCGCACCCGCTCCAGCACCTTCGACGGTTCGCTCAGTGCATCGCTGGATGTATCGGTCGACAAGTCGCACGAAAGTGCATACGACTCGTCGTTCGAAAAAGCATTCGACTCCAACTACGACAAGTCGCGTGAATCGTCGTACGACAAGTCCAAAGAGTCTTCGTACACCAAGTCTCACGACTCTTCGTACGAGAATGCTTCGGCGTCTGAGTTCTCGAAGTCTGGCGAGAAATCAAAACAATCCTCGAACGACGTTTCGAAGAGCTACAGCGAAAGCAGCGCTTACGACTTGAGCAATACCGTGTCCTTCCAAGTGCTGACCCCGACCGGCTGGGCCAACCCTGTTACCAATACTGCAACCCTTAGCGGTTCGGTAAACGGTGGCAGCGGCAACCTGGGCGTGAACGTGGCAGCCGGTGTGGGCAACCAGCAGAGCAACTCGCTGGCCATCTCCAACACCTCGTTCTAAACGCTGCGCTTGAGGCCCCCTTCGGGGGGCCTTTCTTCAACACACCGTAAGGCGTCCGATCATGCGTATTTTCGCCTTGGCGTTTTTGCTGTGCCTGGCCAGCGTGAGCGAAGCTGCACAAATGCCGCTGTCCGTCCTGCCGGGCGGCGCCGTGGTGTTCAAACCCATCCAGAGCGTGCGCGAACGCAAGTTTGCCGACCTGGTGCAACAAAAAACCGACTTCAGCTGCGGCGCCGCCGCACTGGCCACCATCCTGCGCCAGGCTTACTGGCTGGATGTGGACGAACATCAAATCATCGAAGGCATGCTGGCCCACGCCGACCAGGACCTGGTGCGCACGCAGGGCTTCTCGATGCTCGACATGAAACGCTACGTCGAAAGCTTAGGGATGCGTGCCCGCGGTTACCGGGTAGCGCCCGACACCCTTCACAGCGTGCGTATCCCGGTCGTGGTGCTGATGGATGTGCGTGGCTACAAGCACTTTGTAGTCATGCAGAAAGTCGACAAAGGCTGGGTGTACGTCGGTGACCCAGTACTGGGCCATAGACGCTACAAAGTCGAAGACTTCCTCAAAGGCTGGAACGGCATCATCTTCGCCGTGATTGGCCAGGGTTACGACAAGAACAACATCCTGCTCGACCCGCCCCTTCCGCTGACCGCCAAGGGCCGGGTGGACACCTTCACCCCCGTGAAGGACAACGAGCTGCTGGACTTCGGCTTTATCAAAAGCGACTTCTTCTAACGACTGTTCTAATGACAAGGAGCATGATGCTCCAGGGAGCATTTCATGAAGACTTCTTTGTGGCTGGCCATGGCGTGCCTGGCTGCCAGCCTGCCAAGCCACGCCGAGGCGTTGAAACCCATTGAACTGAAGGACCAGGAGCTGGCGAACCTGCGTGGCCGCTACGTGATGCCGGGACGCATCGTCAGCTTCGGCATCGTCATGAGCAGCACCTGGCAAAACGCCAAGGGCGACGTGATCGGGGCAACGTCCACGCTGCAGGTTCAGCAGTCGACCATCAAGCCCCAGTTCTATGTATCGATGATTGATGAAAAAGGTACAGGTACGGCGCCGGGCAGTGCGCCTTCTGCCGGGACTGGCGTGATCACGGGCGGCAATGGCCTTGCCACTACCGAGGGTGTGACCCAGGTGGTACGTGCGGCCGGTGACAACAACGCAGCCTACAACAACGTCGATATCAACGTCACCAAGGCCAACCAGGCCCCCGCCGTGCAACAGCAGGGCCAGGTGCTGGCCGCCGGCCAGACCCTGGTCGGGGAAAACGGCGCAGGCGCGCTCAGTGTGTCTTCCAGCGGTGTAGGTGTGCAGCTCAACATCAATGCCAGCAACAACCAGGGCAGCAGCGTGCAACGCCTGGCCCAGGGGGGCCTGATGCAGAACTCGACATTGCTCGGCAACGGCAACCGGGTCAGCAACATGACATCCTTGAATGTCGTCATGCGCGAGAACGTGCCGACAGCGGCTTCGCTCAACGGCAGCCTCGACCAGCTCAAAGGTCTTCGCACCTTCGGATACTGATCTACGCTCAGTCTCATCAAAAGTAGTTGGAAGGGACGGCAACTCCATGTACCGATCTTTTACGCTCAGAGCTTTTGTGTGTTTGACTACCTTGGCACCCACAGCACTCTACGCAGCCGCCGACCCACAGGTCGAAGCGCTGAAACAGGAACTGATCGAACTCAAACGCCGTTACGAGGCCCAGCAACAGGCGCTGATGGTACTTGAACAGCGCGTGCGCCAGGTCGAGGAGGCCCCAGCAACAGCGCCGCCCAAACGCCTGGTCAAGTCCCCCGCCGAGGGGGTCAAAGGTGCGCAGACCGTCGCCTCAGGCGCGCCAGGCACCACAGGCAGCTCGTACGGCCAGGCGCTGACGGCCGATTCCCAGCCGGCGCAAAGCGTTTCCAACCTGTATGACGAGGCCAGCGGATTCTTTGGCGGTGGCAAGTTCAGCTTCGAAACGGGTGTCACCTACACCCATTACGATACCCGTGCGCTGACGCTCAATGGCTTCCTGGCACTGGATTCGATCTTCCTCGGCAGTATCAACCTTGACCGGATCAAGGCCGACAACTGGACCCTGGACATGACCGCGCGCTACAACCTGGCGCAGCGCTGGCAGTTCGACATCAACGTGCCCGTGGTGTATCGCGAATCGACCTACTCTTCCGGCGGTGCGGGAGGCGCCGGGGCGACCACCTCCGATGCAACCGTCACCCGCGACCCGGAAATCGGCGATATCAACGTTGGCGTGGCCTACAAGTTCCTCGACGAGGACGAGACCTGGCCTGACGCGGTTGCCACCCTGCGGGTCAAGGCGCCGACCGGCAAGGACCCATATGGCATCAAGCTGCGCGAAGTAGACGGCAACAACAACCTGGCAGTGCCGGACAGCCTGCCGACCGGCAACGGCGTGTGGTCGATCACGCCGGGCATCTCGCTGGTCAAGACCTTCGACCCGGCCGTGCTGTTCGGCAGCCTGTCGTACACCTACAACATGCAGGACTCGTTCAGCGATATCAGCCCACAGGTCAACAGCAAGGTGCCGGGTGACGTGAAGCTTGGCGACTCCTGGCAGATTGGCGGCGGTATTGCCTTTGCCCTGAACGAAAAGATGAGCATGTCGTTCTCGGTGTCTGACCAGTTCGCCCGCAAGAGCAAGATCAAACCCGATGGCGGCGACTGGCAATCGATCTCCAACAGTGATTACAACGCGGCCAACTTCAACGTGGGCTTGACCTTCGCCGCCACCAACAACCTGACCATCGTGCCCAACCTGTCCATTGGTCTGACCGATGATGCGCCAGACTTTTCCTTCAGCCTGAAATTCCCCTACTACTTCTGACACTTGCCCTCGGCCGGGCCCGCTAGCGCGGGCCCCGCTTTTGGTTACCAGCCTTGTAGCAAACCGCTTTCCCTTCCCCGGCCTGTTATCATCAAGCACAGATGCATGACGATTTAATGGCAAAAGGGAAGTTTTTGTGAAGAACCTGTCAGACCACCCACGTACCCGGCTTGCCGCGTTGGCAACCCTGGTACTGGTGATCCCGCTGGGTACGCGCGCCATGCTGGGCTGGTCCAACCCGCTCGGTTACCTGTCCGACCTCGCTCTTGGCAGCCTGCTGATAGTGCTGCTGCACCGTCGGCCATGGTGGCTGGCCCTGCCCGTGCTGCTGGCCTGGGCAGCCCTGTGGGTGGCTTCAGCCGAGTTGGTAAGCGCCGTGGGCCGGTTACCCACCAGCGCCGACCTGACCTACCTGGTCGACCCGCAGTTCATGGAGAATTCAACCGGTGGCGGCCTGGCCCACGCCTGGCTGCCCTTGACCATGGGTGCCGGCCTGCTGGCGTGGCTGGGCACCGCCTGGCGCAGCCGCAGCCAGCGCAGCATGCCGCTGCCACGTACGGCCTGGGCCATTCCGGTAGTGCTGTTCGGTGCCCATTGGGGTAGCCAGCAGCTGGCACCTAGCGACGCCGACCAGTGGCGCCAATACAACCTCACCCACCAACTGATGTCAGCCGGGGTCGGCAGCCTGGAGCGCACGCTCGAAGGCTTGATGGGCCGTACGCAAACGTTCACACCGCTGGCCAGCAGCGGCCTGACCCAATCCGACCTGCACGGGCAGCGGCTGCTGGCCGGGCCAGGCAGCGCTCGCAACCTGCTGGTCATCACCGTGGAGGGCATCCCTGGTGCCTACCTGCGGCCCAACCGCCAGGCCCTGCACAGCCGCTTTGACGAAGATCTGATGCCCAAGGTCAGTCAATGGGCCGAGCGAGGCATGAATACCCCGGATTATGTGCTGCATACCCACCAGACCATCCGCGGCCTGTACGCGATGCTGTGCGGTGATTACGACAAGCTGGCCAATGGCACGCCAAAGGGCGTAGAGCTGCTGACGCAGAACGAACGCAACCAGGCCTGCCTGCCAGCGCAACTGCGCCAGGCCGGCTTCACCACCCACTACCTGCAAGGTGCCGGCCTGCGCTTCATGGCCAAGGACCGCATCATGCCGCATATCGGCTTCGACTCGGTGCATGGCCTGGAGTGGTTCCGCAACAAGAACTACCTGGACTTCCCCTGGGGCAAGGATGACCGGGCCTTCTTCGAAGGTGCCCTGGACTACGTCGGCCAGCTACAGAAACAAGACAAACCGTGGATGCTGACCCTGCTCACCGTGGGTACCCACCAGCCGTACTCCGCGCCAGCCGAATATCTGGAGCGCTATGACACGCCAAAACAGGCAGCTGTCGCCTACCTGGATGACGCGCTCGGGGCCTTCCTCGACAACCTCGAACGCCAGGGCGTACTCAAGGACACTCTAGTGGTGGTGACCTCAGACGAGTCCCATGGTATCGACGGCGTGCGCCTAGCCTCGTCCTGGGGCTTCAACCTCACCCTGGCGCCGGAGCAGGCGCAGCTGCCGGGTATCAAACGCGGCACCTATGGCCATATCGACCTGGCCACCTCCGTGCTCGACTACTTTGCGCTACCCATTCCCATGGCGCTTGGCGGCCGCTCGCTGTACCGCGACTACGACACCGGCCGCGAGCTGATTTCCTACACCAACGGCATGCTGCGTTACCACAACGGCCAGGGCGTGTTCACAGAGTGTGACTTCCAGCAGCGCTGCCGACGGTACGCCAGCGAAGGCTTCATTGCCGATCAGGCCCGCTACCTGGGCCCGGGCGACAGCCTGCTCGGCCAGCAGATCGGCGCCCTGGCCGGGGTGCTCGACCAGTCACTGCTGCAAACCCCGCTCAACCTGCGCTACCAGTTCGGCGGCCCTTCGCCGATCAAGTTGCGCAAGCGTATTAACGATGACTGGGCTGACAACCTGATCGGCGCCCAGTACCTGGAAATGCCGCAAGGCTCGCATACCCGGGTGCGGGTCAAGGTTCGCTCGCTGGACCCCAAGCGTGTGGCCTACATCCAGCTCAAGGCCAAGCAACTGGAGCAGGATGTACCGTTGGGCCTGCCTGCTGAAGTGAAGGTCACCGCCGACGAGCCGCTGGAAATGGAGTTCAGCTTTGACAACCCGACCGAGCGCAAAGCGTTTTCCTTCCACTTGCTGGGCTACGGCGGCGGCAAGGTGGAGGTCAGTGACTTCAGCGTGATCACCGCGCTGCCCGGCGAGGAAGACCCAGCGGATGAACTGACCGAGGGGCATATCGCCCATTCGGGCTGAGCGCCTTACCGCTCATCAGCCGGCCACCAGTGCCTGTCGATTCGACCTGAGCGTGCTCGACTAGTGTGTGAATCCCCCAGCGTGGAGACAGCACCATGAGCACAAGCGAAAGCAGGCACCCGGTGGTTTCACGTAGCCAGTGGCTGGCGGCCCGCCAGCAACTGTGGCTGCACGAAAAAGCCTTTACCCACCACCGCGACGCGCTGGCAGCAGCCCGCCGCGCCCTGCCCTGGGTCAAGGTCGAGCACGACTATCAGTTTCAGGGGCCGGAGGGCGGGCTGAGCCTGGCCGACCTGTTTGCGGGGCGCAGCCAGTTGTTGCTTTACCACTTCATGTTCGTCGAGGGCTGGAGCGAAGGCTGCCCCGGCTGCTCGTTCCTGGCCGACCATTTTGACGGTGCCAACCTGCACCTGGCTCACCACGACGTGTCGCTGGTGGCGGTATCGCGGGCACCTTACGCCGAGTTCCAGGCGTTCCGCCGGCGCATGGACTGGCAGTTCCCCTGGTACTCGTCACACGGCAGCGGGTTCAACGAAGACTTTGGCGTCAGTGTCGGCAGCGAGGGTGAACGGCAGTACAACTATGAGCCGTATGACGGCAGTGAAAGCGAACTGCCCGGCTTGAGTGCATTCTACCGCGAAGCAGATGGCAGCGTGTACCACACCTACTCGACCTATGCCCGCGGGCTGGACATTCTGGTCAATACCTACAACTTCCTCGACATTGCGCCACTGGGGCGCAACGAAAGCGGAACCATGGACTGGGTGCGGCACCATGATCGCTATGAAGGGCAGCCAGACAAGCCACCCTGCTGCCACAGCTAGTCCACGCCACGTGCACAGTCGCTGAAGGTTGCGCGATCACTGTGGGAGCGGCCTTGTGTCGCGATAGGGCCGCAAAGCGGCCCCAGGGTATCAGC